>NZ_JQJK01000009.1:0-300000 GCF_000745485.1 Methanobacterium veterum | reverse complement strand
ATCTGAAGTTTCAGTTGAGGAAATTAAATGTGTTGCTAAAGGAGATAAATACTGCACCTTTGTTATAAAAAAGTTAGATAAAAAAATAAACTTACCTGTAAAAGGATCGATAGAGTTCATTTAAACAGATATATTTCATTTTAATTTATTTGTCAATCAAGTTAACACGCTGCATCGTTAGGTCCATAACTATGCGCTGTTAAATCATAGGGTTAAGATTGGATTTAATCCAGTCTTAATTCCTTTAATTTAAATTATTATTTTTATACTTCTCAAAATTTAGCAGTGCTGAAAAACCCGTATAAAGTTTACAATACGTGAAAAGTTATGCTACCTTAAAATAGTCAATACCTACGATAACTGGATAAAAAAGCAATATCAACAAAAAATATCTTTAAAATAATTTTAAATGCATATTAAACATTTTTAATTGTAATATAAACTAAATATAAAAATTATACACGCCTATTGATCTTTTAAAATCTTAAATAATATCTTTTTAATATATATACATGTTATACTCTTTTAAAAATCTATATTAAGCTTTATATCCCCCAATACATACTAATTTTACTAATAAAGCTTTTATAACAAAAATAAACATCCTACAAAAGGTTTATTAATAAGTTGATTTAATAATAAATTAAAAATTTGTGGGAGGTTGAAGGAAATTACAATTGAAATTTATAATTTCCTAAACATTTGAAAATTTTTATAAAATTTTCCATGCCCCGAACACACAGTGTTCTATGGCCCCAAAATTTTTTATTAAAAAATTTAGGAGGTTGAAGGAAATGCTTGCATGCCAAAATCGAAGGTTTTGGCAGCATTTCCTGAACATTCGAAAGCTTCACTTTCGATGTCCCGAAATTCTGCGAATTTCGAGGACCCCAAAAAATTAAAAATTCTTTGGAGGTGATTAAATGGCAATTAAAAGCATCTTTAAACTGGCAGTAATAACTATCTTAATAATAACAATCTTAAACTGTGCCTATGCAGATACAGGGCCAAGCATAGGGGAAAATCAGGCTAAAACAATAGCACAAAATTATTTGAATTCCCATAACTTGCCCTACACTGCAGTAACTCCTAACGGGAACATCTGGTATTACTATGTTAAAAATACCAAAACTGGAGAAAAAGAATGGATATCCATTAACACATTCATTCACGATGACCCAGAGTTTGGTGGACCTGGCATATACAAAAAAGTTTTCGATAATATGTACGGAGTATGGCTTGTACAAGTTAACAGCAGGGATGGGAAAAATACAGGAACTATCTACATTGATGGAGAAACTGGTAAAATTCTAAAAGTTACAGTACCAAAAAAGTTCCAAACCAAAAATTTATCCAAAACAACCGAAAATACTGCACTAAAAAATACAACTAATGGGACCAATGCAACCAGTCAGACTTTCCCTGAATCAAACAGTAAATCAGAGCCCTCAGGCTTTAGTACAGAAATATTTGGTATAATCGCTTTAATTATTGCAATAGGTGCTGGCTACTTCATGTATACCAGAATATGAGGTAACCTTACTCGAAAATCATAGATTTTTGGTACCTAAGAAACTCTCGAAATTCATAGAATTTCTGTAGGTTTTTCACAATCGAAGATTGTGATACCCCTAAATCTATGATTTCGAGGGATTTATTTTTTAGGAGCAAATAAGATGAATTTTAAAAAAATATTTATTCCAATCATAATCTTTGTAGTTATTATATCTCTTTTATTGATAAATTCAAATGTTAATGGTAAATCTTCGGATTTATCATTAGTATCAGATGTAAAATACATTTCACAGGAAATAGGGCCTAGACCTGCAGGATCTGAAAATGAAAATAAAACTGCCCATTATCTCAAATCAAAACTCAATAGTTATGGAGTTAAAACCGAAGTTCAATCATTTAAATATTATTCAATGTATTCAAAAGGTGTTAAAAGCTCTGAAAATGTTATAGGCATCATAAAGGGGGCATCTTCCAAACAGATCATAATATGTGCAGATTTAGATACAATAAAAGATAAAAATACCGGTAATTACACAGAAGGAGCTAATGACGATGTAACATCAATTGCAGTGCTAATAGGACTTGCAAAGGAATATCAACATGAAAAACCTTATTTTACCATTAAATTAATAGGTTTTGGAGCTGGTGAAGATCCATATACTCTTCCAGTTAATGCAAGTCCAAGAACCAGCCTAAATTCAGAAGAATACAACAAAATTATGTACATACCCTACTTAATAGGTGCAAGACATTACCTTCTTGAAAACCAGGATTCAATAAACAATACTGTTGCTGTTATAAGCTTAGAGGCTGTTGGCGAAGGTATTCCATGCTTTGTGAGTCAAGATTCGTTTGCTGAAAATAACCAATCATTCGTAAATTTTTTAGTTTTCAATGCCCGAATTAATGACTTTAATGCTGAAAAAATTGATTTCATGACTTATGAAGAGCCCCAAGGTAGAAATGACCCCATCAGCCACATTTATTTGCCCTTTTCTTACGCAAATATCCCTTCAACGTTTTTAACATGTCTGGAAAATCCAAATGTCAATTCTTCAACCCACAATAATAATGAAATGCCAGGCTATCTTACAGTGAACGATAATTATGAAAATCTGGTGAAAAATAATGGTGGGGAAGGAGAACTAGAAAAACACTTAGATACAATTTTAAGCCTCGTTAAAACAAGTATAAATAATATTGACAAATTTTATGCTGTAAAAAATATTTCAGTAACTTAGTGATGCATATTTACAAATTTCCATGCATTAATCTATTTAATCTTTATTTTTTTATAGATATTCCCATTTAAGTAAAAAAAATAGTGATTTAAAGACAATATTTATTATCACTTAAATCCAATAATAAACCCAAAGTATAAATGGGGGTTCGATGGCATTGAAAAATATCTTTAAAATATTTTTAATAACTATTTTTGTAATAGGAATTTTAAATCTCGCCTATGCTGATTCTGGGCCTACTATTGGCGCCAATCAAGCTAAAACAATAGCTCAAAACTATTTAAATGCACATAATTTACCTTACACTGCAGTAACTCCTGGCTGGGATGATTGGAAAACTAAAGTAAAAGATACAAAAACTGGTGAAGTAAAATGGATACCTCAAAGTGAAGCTAAAGGCGACAGCCCTGATTTCGGTGGCCCTGGCAGATATGAATGGGTTCAAGGTTATAACTCTTCATGGGTCGTACAGGTTAATGACAAAAATGGAAAAAATGTTGGAAGAATTTATATAGATTCAGAAAATGGTAATGTTCTAAAAGCAATTTTAGACCCTGTATCCACAACTAACAATAACCAGTCAACATCGACCAATGCAACTAACGCTGTTAATCCAACCAATCAAGCTTCTCAAGGGCAAACAAACAACACAGGGCTTATAATTGGTGTGATCATTCTACTCATTGTGGCAGGTGTCGGTTACTGGATGTATAATAAAAGAGGTTAAATCCTCATTTCAACTTTTTTTACACAATTATGTTAATTTTTGATTATGCATAGAATTAAATTCTAAATTCTGGTATTTAACGCTGCCAGTATAAATACTGCTTGAAAACTCATTATATTTCTGTATTAAATCACGATACTTCAGGCTATTAATAAACTTTTTTTCAGATATATAGCCCCGATATCCTTTTAAAAGAAATCCAAATAGCCATAAACCCTATTAATTAGTTTTAATTAAGCATGCCCATTCAAATATAAATAATCATTTAACAGGAAACTTTATTAATAGAGTAAGTTAACACTAACTTAACAAATTCAAAGGAATGAATTCAATGACATTTAGATATATTTTAAAAATATTTTTAATAGTATTTTTTGTAATAGGAACTTTAAATTTTGTTTATGCTAATGGAGGACCTGTAATTGGTCAAAATCAAGCCAGATCATCTGCTCAAAGCTATTTAAACTCCCATAATCTGCCATATTCTGCTATTACTCCTGAATGGAATGATTTAAAAGTTAAAGTAAACGATACCCAAACTGGAGAGGTGAAATGGATACCTGTAGCTGTAGCTGATGAAGATCAGTTTAACTCCGGCGGAGAAATTAGATATAAGGTAATTGATGCGTATCCTGTCTGGATGATACAGATCAATGATAAAAATGGTAAAAATGTTGGACAAATCCGTGTGGACTGCAATACTGGTGAAGTCCTTAAAGTAAATGTAGATCCAGCGCCCCCAAATAGTCAAAAACAATCAAAACCAGCTAATTTTACCCATGCAGCCAATGCCACTGCATCGATCCCTCCAGAACCATCAAACAATAATATGGGCTTTAATGTTGGGTTTATACTTGGAGTGATTATTTTGATTATTGTGGTAGGTACTGGTTACTGGACATATATTAAAAAAGGTTAAATCCTCATTTTGACTTTTTTGAATTAGAGAAAGTTCCTTAAAATAAAAGAAAAAAAATTAATATTTAATTAAACTATTCACTAAAACTAACCCTCTCAAATTTTTCCAGCTTATCTAAAGGCTTAGTTGCATCCACTCCAATTTTAGTAGTGGTACCATCAGGCTTTGCGCAAGGGTCAAGTGAAGAACCTCTAGCTCCAGGGACTATCATGATATCATCATCACCTTTAACACGTGTTGCAATAGCATATTCAAGATCTTCAGGGTCAAATATGTCAACATCTTCATCTACTACAATAGCATGTTTCAAGGATGGATGAGCCGCAAGCGCTGCCATTAGCACATTTTTACCGTCACCTTGAGTTTGTTTCTTTATAGAAACTGCAGCGTGAAGCCAGCAGCAGCCCCCTTCAGTTAAAACAACATTCTGAACAGTTGGAACTGTATTTAAAACAGCGTTATAAATTCTTGGTTCCTGCGGAAGCCCCTGTAAAAGCCTGTGTTCAAATCCAGCAGGCATTATAGCGTGATAGAAAGGATCTTTCTTGTAATGGATTTTATTAATGTTTATAATCGGTTCCTCTCTTACAACATCATAGGTGTCTGTTAAATCTACAAATGGACCTTCAGGTTCTCTTTCGTGGGGTAAAATTTTACCTTCCATAATTATTTCAGCATCGGGCACGTCTAAATCAACAGATTCACACTTTATAAGTTTCATATTTCCATTATGGAAATTATTTGCAACTTCAAGTTCATCCGTTGTAATTGGAACAGAAGTGGTTGTTGCGAGAAGTGTTGCAGGGTGCATACCTATTGCAATAGCAATATCAAGCGGTTTATCCATTTCTTCCGCTTTTTTATAGTAAGTATAAAGATTTCTTGGGACTATTCGTATTCCAAGCTTATCTTTTCCAGAAACAAGCATCCTGTGGATCGATGCATTTCTTATTCCCGTTTCTGGATCTTTTGCTATTACAACTCCTGCAGTTATATAAGCCCCGCCGTCTTTTTTGTAGTAAGTTGGTACTGGAATTTTACTTAAATCTGGCTCTTTTTGAGTATTGAAGTTTTCTTTGATATTTTCAACATTTTTAACAGGTATAGGGTTCTCTGTGGCTTTCATTATCCGTTTTGTAATTTCAGGTACTGTAACTGAAATTCCACGTGCAATCTTATCCCTAGTATTGCAGATACCTGATATGATCTTCATATCATAACCTTTAACATTTTCAAAGATCAGCACATCTTTCGGGTGTTCCCTCAAAATCTTTGCGACTTCATATTCAGCAGATACTTCCTTCTCAATCTTAATAACCTTAAAATCCTCTTCAAGAACCCGATTCAAAAATTCTCTCATAACTACCAACCCACGAATTTAATTACCAAAAATCGCTGCTGTAATCATTATAATTACAATAACTGCAATTCCTAACCATATTTGATTCACAGAACAACCACAACCACTTGTTTGACAAGTATTAGTGTAGTGCTCATCTTTTTCCTTCATTTTTATCCCTAAAGGTTTTATCCCCATAATTTACTCAATATTTCCTTTAAACCGTATTATATCAGTTTCAACACTTTTATTTGTGATTCCAAGCATTTCAGCAGCTAAAATAGCAGCATTTCCCCCATTATCTATTCCTACTGTTGCAACAGGTACTCCTGGAGGCATGTTAACCATTGAAAGCAGCGCGTCCATCCCTTCAAGTCTAATTGAACATGGGACTCCTATAACTGGTTTCTCTGTATAAGCTACAATAGCCCCAGTAACGTGTGCCGATAGTCCAGTTAGAGCTATAAAAAGCTTAGCATTTCTAACTTTTTTTAACTGGTCTTCAAACTTTTTAGAATGTCTTACAGGAGATATAACACTGAAATCATAGGATACATCCATTTTATCCAGGAAATTAGTGGTTTTCCGGGCAAATTTGATATCAGAATGGCTTCCAGCAATTATAGCCACATCTAGATCATCATATGAATCTAATTCTTGTTCTCCAGCGCAATCATCTTTTTTAAATTCTTGAGCATCAAATGATGAAGGGGAATAATAACTACCATTAACCTTTTCAAGAAGTTTGCTTTCGTCTTTATTTACTTTTTCAAAGAAGGAACTCCTCATTGATGAAACCCTTTTTCTTACCTCTTCATCATGAATTCCAATTATCTGTGCAGCAAGCAGTGCCCCATTGTCTCCCCGATCTATTCCAACAGTGGCAACCGGTGCCCCAAATGGCATTTGAACTGAGGCGTAAAGCGCGTCGAGCCCGCCTACTTTAACATCTACTGGTACTCCTACCACGGGTTTATGAGTATTCGCTGCCATTATTCCAGGTAAGTGGGCTGAAAGTCCAGCAATTCCCATAAATACTTCTATTCCATTTTTAGTAGATTCGGTTACAATTTTTTTAACTTTTTCGTGCGTTCTGTGTGCTGAAGCTACTTTAATATCATAAGGAATACATAATGTTTCCAATATATCTATAGCCTTTTTTGCTATAGAGAAATCAGATGAGCTTCCCAGTAATATCATAACTCTTGGTTTCATTTTACACCTTCAAATATCTGATAACATTAATTTTTTATAATGAAAATAAGAAATTTTCATATGTAAGAAAGTAAATAGGTATTTCAGATATTTCAATATAACTCGCATTATTTATAAAATTTGATGTAATATCAACATTGGAAATTGAGGTGTACATTTTGTCATGGTTTATCCTACTTTTCGTCTTACTAGTGGCATCCATCAAAAACAGAGGTTCAGAAACAAAAATGACAGTATCTATTGTAATTCCAGCTTATAATGAATCTAAAACTATAGAAAAAGTGATTGGTGTTATAAATAGTTTAGATTGTGTCAATGAAATAATTGTCGTCGATGACGGATCTTCAGATGATACCGCAAGTGTTGCACAAAAAGCAGGGGCGACAGTTATACTCCATTCTAAAAACAAAGGAAAAGGTGCAGCTATAAAAACTGGTTTTGAAAATTCAAATGGGGATGTTGTTGCCTTCATTGATGCGGATTTGAAAAATTTAACCGCAAGACAAGTGGAAAAAATCATCAAACCTATATTAGATGGAAAAGCAGACGTAACCAAAACAAAATTCAAACGAAAAGCAGGAAGAGTGACCGAATTAACCGCCAAACCACTTTTAAATTTCTTTTTCCCAGAATTAAAATATGATCAGCCTTTAAGCGGGCAATTTGCAGCGAAAAAAAGTTTCTTAAGTAAGATAAAGTTTGAAGAAGATTATGGGGTAGATATTGGAATCGTGCTGGACGCTGATGTTAGGGGAATGAGGATAAAAGAAGTAGATATAGGTGAAATTGAACACGTCCATTCATCCATTGAAGGCCTGAATAAAATGGCCAATGAAGTTGTAAGAACTATTGTAGACCGTGCCATGTCATACGGTAGATTTTCCATGATGGATGACCTGGGAAAAAATATAAGAATGGCCATTTTAGGACTTTCACTTATAACTTTAGGGCTTTTCTCCATATTTTTTGTTAACAAAATTCCAATGGATATAGGACTAGTAATTCTGGTATCAGGGCTAATAATTGCCATTTATTATGGCGTACTTCTTGTAAAAAGGACAGTGAATATTCTTTCAAAATCCAGTGGAAGACTTCCCACATTAAAGTCATTGTTTTATATGCACTTTCCAATTCTTATTTCTGGATTGATACTGTTAACTATGATATCCACATTTGTAGGATATGTAAGCATAGATGATGGGACAATATCAATACAGCCAGCTTCAGGTAATCTCGTGCTAATAGGCCCTAATGGTTTACAATTAGAGTCAAGAGGACCTTATACTGTAGATAGCGCCCTTGAAAATGAATATAGCATTTTTAGGGTTCCATCCAGCGCTATGAAAACATTAGGCTTGAATTATGGAGATTCCATATACATATTTAACAAAAAATACACTACACGTCCAACTATACAGGGAGAAGACAATATATTAAGAATGCCAAGAGATGCACGAACATATCTCGGAGTGGACACAAGAACTGTCATATTAGATAGTAATCTCAGAAATATCTTCAACAATATATATATTGAAAGATCCCTGCCAGTACAGGGAAATATTAGCGACCTATCCATTATTGAAGGAGCTATAATTAAATCAGATTATCAAAACGGCAGAATAGTAAATATATATGTTGATAACCAGAAGGTTGCAACAACATCAGGAGTCCTCAAAGATGGGACTTACAGCATCTACATTAATAACATGAAGGATCGTACCATTTATATCAATAATAACGATGCTAAAGATAGTACTGCCCTTTACTGGGGTAATCATACCATAAAAATAGAAATTGGAGGGCAAACTAACTCTAATTTTGAATTTGCAACGTCAGATCGAGGCAAATTTTTAAATATATTCTTAAGTAAATGAGTTTAAAATCTCATTTACCTTTAAAAAATCAATAATAAACTTTTACGGCTTCTTCTATATCATTGTAAAGTCCTAATGCTGCAAGAGCCCCTATTTTACCATGAGAACCTGTAACTTCAATAAGTTCTATTCCAAGTTCTTTTGCAGTTTTTTCAGCCTCTTCAAGGGACATCATGGACTGTTTAGTTGCCATTGAATATTCTCTAAGTTTTTCAGGAATTTCAATACCATCCAAAATTGCCATTGAAGTTTTTTGAGATAAGGTACTTTCTTTAAATAGTTCCCGTGCTTCTTCAATTAATTTATCCCGTTCACCAGGTTTAACAGCGAAAACAAGCGCTATTGCAACGCAATTTTGAGTTTTATTTGGATTATGAGGATATAGCTGCACGATAACATGATTTATATATTCAAATCCTCTTTTGCTTAGTTCCACTCCGACATTATTAGCTAAAGTCCATGTGGCCCCCTTTTCCTTAGTATCAGTGTCATCAATTCCAATTACAACTTTTTGAAGTTTAGGAGTTACAACCGCGGCTCTTCCAACCTTTGAACCGCCGCCAATATCATAAAGTTCAACTCTTTTAACTCCTTCTGCCATTCCTCGGCACATTGCAGCCCCCACTCCTGCTCCAGCCAGACCTGCATGAGTTACTTTTACTTCATCCCCTTCAACAGATACTTCTTCGATCCCTGCAGCAGAAAAACTTGGTTTAAGATTTAAATCGGTTTTTCCAACTTCTACAAGATACGTATGTTTGTTTCCATCTCTTTCTGCACTTTTTACCAGATCACTTGACCTTTCATATTGATAGACCATCCACTGTGAGCCCCCAATACATGGATGATATTCAACAATTTCCACCATATCATCGTTAACCATGGTTAAAATCTTTTTATATGGGGCTACCCATGGGTCTTTAAATCTCTCTTTTAAGTCGTCAGGGGTTACTATTTCCATTTAATAATCACCTAATATTGTAATTAATTAATTCTGATTAGTTTAGTTAAATTAATTATAAATAACAATTTACAGGAAAATTTGCTGATCTTGTTGAGTCCTGCCAAATTGTTTAATAATCAATGTGTACTGTTTTGAATTTACTGCTATGTAATATATTAATTTTGGATTTTCAAATTGATCATATTGATCCATAAATTAGAAATTTAATATTTGAACGATGTGTAATCGCTTAAAAATACATTAACCAATTATATTACATAAAAATCATTTAAAATAGCATTATAACTACATCAAAAATAAAACTAGTTCCTTAATCAATAAAAACAAAAGGAAAGATTTATTTTAATCTTTCACACATTTTAACAGCTGCTTCAACAGCACGTTTTCCATATTCAACACGTTGATGAGCTTCTAAACGTGTCATACCTGGGCCTGAAATTCCTAAACCAACTGGTTTATTATATTCAAGTGCTAAATCCGCAATCTTACGTGATGCATGCTGTACAACTATTTCATCATGTGAAGTTGCACCTTCTATAACTGCTCCAAGGGTTACAACCGCATCAATATCATCATTTTCTAGAAGTTTCTTAATTGCAAGCGGCATATCAAATACACCAGGTACGGTAATTATTTCTGTTATTTCAGAATCTAAAAATTTAGCATGTTCTTTAGCTAATTCTAACATCATATGAGTTATATCATAATTGAATTCAGCTACTACTGCGCCTAATCTAACTTTTACCATTATTTTTCCTCCATTTCAAGTATAATTAATCTCAAAATTTTGTGAAATAAATAAAAATTCATTTAAAATGAACTTATTTTATCATACATATAATATTTAACTATTAATTTAATTATATTGCACTTAATACGGCAATTGCAACAACCCATACGACCATTATCACAATTATAAATATTGCTATGGCTCTTGTTCTATCCATATAATTCAACCTCCAAAAAATTTATTTTTCGGGCCCTCGAAAACTATGTTTTCGGGGCATACAAAAATTCTTTTAATTTTTATGGTTGAGGAACTTAGTTCCTCAAACATCGAAAAATTTTATAAAAATTTTCAAATGTTTGAGGAAATTACAAATCCATCAAAACGTAGTTTTTGCGAGCTTTGATTTGTAATTTCCTTCAACCTCCTGCGAATTTAGAGATTTCTTCAACAGTTTCTGCTAATATATCAATCTCTTCTTTAGTATTATAATAATGAACAGATGCTCTAACAGTTCCACCAAGTTTATCTGCACCTATATGTTTAATTGCAGGAATTGCACAGTGGTAACCACTTCTTACACATATATCTTTAATTTCATCCAGTATTTTAGCAACATCATGAGAATTCATGCCTTCTACATTGAAAGCAACTATTCCATGAATATTATCAGGATTACCATAGCATATTGTATTATCTATGTTATTAATTTTATCAAACATGTATTTTGTGAGTTTTGCGCTGTGTTTTTCAATATTCCCAATTCCAACATTTTCCACATAATTTATAGCAGCTCCAAGACCAATGACACCAGCTATATTTTGAGTACCTCCCTCAAATCTACCTGGAGCAGATTCAAGTGTAAAATCATCTTCTGTAACCTTTGATACTGTTCCACCGCCAAGATTAACTGGTTTTAATTTATCCATAACATCGCTTTTGGAATATAAAAATCCAGTTCCAACAGGACCAAAAAGACCTTTATGTCCTGGAAATGAGACAAAATCAGCCTTTGTTTCTTTTACATCAAATTTTACATGTCCTGCAGATTGTGCAGCGTCAACAAGATATAAAATGTCATTTTCTTCTGCTATATCTCCAATATCATATATTGGCTGGCATGAACCAATCGAATTTGAGATATGAGTAGTTGTGATGAGCTTCGTAGTATCATCTACAGCTTTTTCAATATCTGAAAGGTCTATTACCCCATATTTATCTGTTTTTATGACTTTAAGATTAATTCCTGCTTTTTTCAAATTGAGCCATGGCAGAAAATTAGAATGGTGTTCTATATTTGGAACAATTATTGAATCACCCTTCTTAAATTCCAGACTGTTTGCTACAAGATTTATAGCTTCAGTGGTGTTTTTTGTAAATATAACCTCATTTCTATTACAGTTTATAAATTTTGCAATTCTTTCCCTTGTATTTTCAAATTTCATTGTTGCTTTAACTGCTGTTTTATAGGCGCCCCTTCCTATATTAGCATTGAAATTATGGAAATAATCACACATCGCATTTACTACAGGCTCTGGAGTTGGAGTAGTGCTTGCAGCGTCCAAATAGATTACTTCATTAAGTAAAGGAAAATCTGATCTTATATCAATATTTTGGGTATCCATGGAATACGCTCCTGATTAATTTTAGTTCTACTTGAACCCGGTACAAACTGCAGCTTATTTCTATTCTATTTTTCTTCTAATTTCACTGGCCATTTCCATGGTAGATGCATTACCACCAATATCTCCAGTTATAACTTTACCTTCACTTAAAACTTCAATAAGCGCATTTTCAACTTTACGGGCTGCATCATGTTCTTTAAGGTAATCCAGCATCATTACTGCAGATAATATCATTGCAGAAGGATTTGCAATATTTTTTCCAGCTATGTCTGGTGCTGATCCGTGAACGGGTTCAAATAAACCGCTATTTTCCCCGATATTAGCAGATGGTATTAAACCAAGACCGCCGACAAGTCCTGCACCCTCATCTGAAAGTATATCCCCAAATAAGTTTGTAGTAACGATCACATTGAACATTTGAGGGTTTGTAATGAAAAACATTGCTGTTGCATCAACATAACGGTCATCTGTTCCAATATCTTTATAATCTTCAGCAACTTTGTAAAAAATATCTTTGAACAATCCATCCGTTTTTTTAAGGACATTCGCCTTGTGAACCGCTGTAACTTTATCTCTACCACTTTCTTCAGCATATTCAAATGCAAACTTGCAAATTCTTTCTACAGCATTTCTTGTAGTAACTCTTAAAGCAGTGGCTCCCTCTTCTGTTTCTTCTTCAAGACCAATATAAAGGTCTTCCGTGTTTTCCCTAACAATTACAAAATCTAAATTATCAAACAAAGCTTTAGTGCCAGGGTATGATTTAACAGGTCTTAAATTAACATAAAGCTCTAGTTCCTGTCTTAATCTGACAATAACATCTGCTGCTGATTCTCCAGCAGCCCCAAATAAACATGCCTGCGATTCCTTTACTATATCAATTGTTTCTTGAGGCAAAGCAACTCCTGAGGCTGCTTTGCATTCATCCCCTGCATCTGCAAATGTATAATCAAATTCAATATCAAGTGCATCTAAAACATGTAATGTTGCTTCCATAACTTCTTTTCCGATACCGTCTCCAGGTACCACTGCTATTTTGTACATTAAAACACCTTTATCCTTATTTATTTACTGTAAAATTATCTAAAATTTAAGTTTAAACTAATTGTATCTATTTTAACATTAACCTTATTTTTATATTTTAATTATTATTTTTGCTTAATTTCGCCCACATATACAAAACTGCCATGTTCATTGTATTTTCGTCTTCAAACTTATAAACATCCTAATTTGAACTGTAACCACCGCTTTTTCAGCCTATGTTGATTAATACAACTTAAATAAGTTTGATCAAAGAATATTCATTTTTACGTTAAATTCGATTGTTTATAGAACTTTAAATTACACGTTTCGTGTTGTAAAAATCACATCTGGGCTTTTTGAACATATGCTCCCAGTAAAATTCAATAAATCCATATAAATACAAATATAAGAACCAATTTTGACTACGATCTCTCCTAAAATCATATAATCCATATCAAGGAGCAATTAATGGTACAAACATCCCCCCAATTTATAAAAATCAGTAATTACTCCATATTTAACAAATTTATGCATCATAATCCTTTTTATAGCCATATCAAGCGAGTCTGCAGGTATTTGATGGTCAAAAATGATCATAATTTTCTCAGGATCCCAGACCCTAGGAACCTTAATTTCTTAAAAAAATTTCCCACATAAATTCACAGTAATATCATGGACCATTTAAACATCAATATTACCCATATGGATATATAGATCCATATTATGGTCATTAGCACGTGTTTATATTCATATGTACTATTTTATAGTTATATGCATGCCCAAAATACATATAAATCCATATAATTAATCATAATAGCATAATAAATGTTTAATTAACGCTGAATGCTTTAAAAGGCTTAATTCGACTAAAAAAAGTTGCCATTTTTAGCAGTTAAGCATATATATCGGGGTGTAAATAGTACTACATATATTATATAACATTAAATTAATTCTTCTAAAATTTATATGATGTAGATTTTAAGTGAGGGCTCAAGATGGAAAATGATGTAAAAAGCGAATATCAGCGAATCAGCGACAAAATCTCATATGACGATTTCTTAAAAAGAATAGAAGACATGAAAAAGGATTATGAAGATGTAAGTTTTATGGATGAGCTTGATATTGCAAGGATGATAGTAGGAGAATATATAGACGAAGAAAACGTTCCCCTTGCAAAGGATAACGAATTACGTAAAATATCCGAATTAGAAACAGGTTTGCATGATATAAGCATAACCGGCAGGATAATGAGGATCTCCAACGCTAAAGCATTTGTAACAAAGAAAGGGAAAGAAGGTAAAGTCCAAAACATTATGTTAGCCGACGATACTGGTGAAATTCGAGTAGTGCTCTGGACAGATAACATCAAACAGCTTAAAAACTTTTCTGAAGGAGACATTGTCAAAATAAACAATGTAGAAATAAAAGATGGATACAGAAGTGAAGAAGCTCACCTGCAGGGCAGGTCAACCATCGAAAAAGTTGAAGGCGAAGAAGCTGATAATTTACCAGAATATGCTGAAAAAATAACAAAAATTGCAGATATTCAAGGCGAAATGCAGGTTAATGTAATTGCAAGAGTAGTTAGAATTTCAAGAATAAGAACATACAACAGCAACGGCAGAGAAGGACAATTCATTACTCTTGATTTAAAAGATGATAGTGGTTCAATATCCATAACTTTATGGAATAAAGATGTTGAAATTATCAATGAAATAGAACTCAAAGAAGGAGATTCCATAAAAATATTAGGCGCCCAAAGCCGTGTTAGAAATGGTGAAGTTAATTTAACTCATTCATGGATTGGAAGGATAATAAAAGATGATTTCGACGTCCCCGAGTATGAAGAAGCAGAAATCATGAAGATCGGGGACGCCCATGAAATGAAAGATGTCACTTTAATGGGAGTTGTAAGTAAAATACAGGACGCCATTACTTTTCAACGTTCAGATGGAAGTGCCGGATCTGTAAAATCAGTTGTAATTTCAGATGAAACCGGTTCTATAAAGGTAACCCTTTGGAACGATGATACCAAGCTCGACATTAATAAAGGAGATATTCTAAAGATAACCGGTGGAAATATCGAATTTGATGATTATTCTGATGGATATAGAATAAACACCAATTGGAATAGCGGAATAATTATCAATCCTGAAGATGATGCTGGTTTAAAACAAGTTCTTGAAGAACATAAAAAAGAGCTCGAACCAATCAAAATTGAAGATTTACATAAACTTGAAGATGAAGGAGACGAAGTGGATATCATTGGAAGAATGATGGAACTTTACGATGCAAATGAGTTCCAAAGAGCAGATGGAAGCGCGGGGCTTGTAAGATCCGTTAAAATAGCTGATGATACAGGTACAATTAGAGCATCACTCTGGGATGACAAAGCAAAGCTCAGGTTAAATAGAGGAGATCTTGTAAAGATAGAAAATGCAAAAACCAGGTTTAGAGATGACAGTGTGGAACTTAGCATTGGGAAAACAGTTAGAATAATTAAAATGAGTGAAAATGATGCCCAGAGTCTTCCACCTATTGATGAACTTGAAGGGGAAATGTATAAACCAATTAAAATTAGCGAGTTAGAGAACATAAAAAGTGAAAGAGACGAAGTTGGAATAATTGGGCGTATAATTAACTTATATGATGTTAATGAATTCCAAAGATCCAATGGAACCATGGGAATGGTTAGAACAGTAGAACTTGCTGACGATACTGGTTCTGTCAGAGCTTCATTTTGGGATGAAAAAGCTGAAATGGGTTTAAACAGAGGCGGTGCAATCTGGATTAAAAATGCAAGGCCACGATTCAGAAACGATGCTGTTGAACTCAGTGTTGGAAGAGCTACAATGGTAATTAAACCAAAAGATGAAGAAGCAGCAGCACTCCCCTCACTTGAAGAAATTGAAGAATCCATATATAAAACCAAGAAAATTGAAGAACTTACAGAAGATGATAAAAATATCAAGTTAAGTGGAGAAATTATTGAGGCATATGGAGATAGGATACTCTATGAAATGTGCCCAAATTGTAATAAAAGAGTAGAATACGTCGATGATGCATTTGTATGTGATTTCTGCGGAGAGGAAATACAGCAGCCGAACTATCTCATGATAGTTCCATGCGTAATTGAAGATGAAACTGGAACGGTCAGAACAACGTTCTTCAGGAAACAAGCCGAAGAATTAATTGGGATGACCACCGAGAAAGCAAATGAAGTGATTATGACAACTGCAGATGAAGGATCACTTGCAGGAAAAGTCGAAGACCTGATTGGCAGCGAGATTACTGTAATCGCAGATGCAAGCTTCGATGAATACAATGAGGAAATAAGGCTCATTGCTAAGAAGATAGTAAAATAGGAAATAAGTTCAAAAATAAATAAGGCAACCGGTGCAGTTTTAAAAATAGAGAACTTAAATTCCAAAAACAATTTTACAAACTTTAAAGGAGAATCAAAATGGTAGAATTAGGAGATTTACCCGGTGTTGGGGAAAAAACTGCTCAAAAGTTGATAGATGCAGGTTTTGCGGACATGATGAGACTTGCAACAGCAACTGCCAAAGAACTCAGTGTAAAAGCTGAAATCGGTGAAGGAGTCGCTGAAAAAGTCATTGAAGCTGCAAGAAAAGCTGAATCAATAGATTTTGAAACCGCTTTTGATGTAATGGAGCGTAGAAAAGACGTAGGTAGGATAACCTGTGGAAGTACTGCCCTTGATGAACTCATTGGTGGAGGAATCGAAACACAATCCCTAACAGAAGTGTTTGGTGAATTCGGTTCAGGAAAAAGTCAAATATCTCACGAACTTGCAGTTACAGTACAGCTTCCAGAAGAAAAAGGAGGTCTTGATGGGGAATGTGTATTCATAGATACAGAGAACACATTCAGACCAGAAAGAATAGAACAAATTGCAACAGGATTTGAACTTGATGTTGAAGAAACACTGCAGAAAATACATATTGCAAGGGCCTTCAATTCAAGCCACCAGATCTTGATGGCAGACAAAATAAACGAGTTAATCCAAAGCGGAGCAAACATAAAACTGGTTATAGTAGATTCCGTAACTGCTCACTTTAGAGCAGAATACGTAGGAAGGGAAACACTTGCAACAAGGCAGCAAAAACTAAACCAGCACCTTCACACGTTACAAAATATTGCAAACACTTATAATGTAGCAGTATTTGTTACAAACCAGGTGCAGGCAAGACCTGATGCTTTCTTTGGAAGCCCAACAAAAGCTGTCGGAGGTCACGTACTTGGACACGCTGCAACCTACAGGATATGGCTTAAAAAGGGCCTTGCTGGAAAACGAATTGCAAGACTCGTAGACAGTCCTCATTTACCTGAAGGCGAATCTGTATTTAAGATAGTAACTGAAGGTATTGTTGATTAAGTTACAATGTGAAATAGCATGATACTATTTCATGCTTATTTTCTCTTTATTTTTTGAAATTGTTTTTTGATTAAAATTTGAAATGTAAATTTGTTTTAAAAATATAAAAATATGAATTACGGACTTCTTTTTGCTTAAATTCCATAAAATACTTTAAAATCATAAGTAATACTTATTTCAGGATATTATTAACCTATTAAGTACAAAAGTAGGTACAATAAAAAAGTTTATTTTTAATAAAGTATTACATTTAATTAGAGAAAAATTATCTAAGAAAGTGCATACTTAACTCATTTATAATCCACCAATACTCCAAATACACCACTTAAAACAATTATTCAAGTCATTTAGCACAATTATTGGCTTAAAATCCATTAAAACTTAAAATAAATCACACATTAATACCTTAAGACGGTTTAATCAATTATTTCAGTTAAATAGATAGTTTCATCCATAAATTTTGAAAGGGGGCATTTATGGACATGAGTCTAATTAAAAAATTAAGGCTTTCTTTATCAATCATAATCGGTAAATTAGTAAGATTCGGGCTTAAAACAACAGGAAGGAGTGCTACAGCATTACCTGGAAATATTGCACTTAGAATAGAACCCGATCTTCTGAAAATTGTGAATGAAAGATGTAAAAAGAAAGTTATCGTAACTGGTACAAATGGTAAAACTACCACAAATAACTTAATTGCCCATATCTTAGGCAGCAATTTTAAAAATGTCCTCTCAAACTTGAGGGGTGCAAATATGCCTCAGGGCATTGCAAGCAGTTTTATCGAAAACAAGAAGGACGAATATGATTGGGGAGTCTTCGAAGTAGATGAAGGCTCTTTTACAAGAATAATAAGAGATATTGAACCAGATTATATCGTTGTAACTAATTTTTTCAGGGACCAGCTCGACAGATATGGAGAAATAGAAAATACGGTATCCATGGTTTATGAAACCATTAAACCTTTAAATACATCCCTTATCTTAAATGCAGACGACCCACTTGTATCTAAATTTAAAAATTTAAATAAAAGTAATATATTCTACGGGATTAAAAAGAATAAATTCAGTAGTAAAAATGAAAAAATAGTGGAAACACGAAACTGCCCATCATGCAACAGTTATATTGATTATGAATATTTTAACTATGGACAATTAGGCAGTTACAACTGTAAAGAATGTGGATTTAAAAATCCATATTATGATTATTACATTGAAAATATCAATTATAAGAATAACAAGTATTGTTTTGATATTAATACCGATAAAGAAACATTTAAAGATACATGTTTTGAGTATGAAGGAATTTACAACATTTATAACTGCTGCGCAGCATTTACATTTAGCTGTGAAATAGGAATTGAACCATCTAAAATTATTCATAGGATGGAGAATTTTGACTATAAACTGGGCAGAATGGAAGAAATTAAATTTAGAGACAAAATCATAAAAATTGTGCTAACTAAAAATCCTATTGGACTTACAGAGGTAATTAAAAGTATATCCCATGATAAAAGAAGAAAAGCTATTCTTTTTATTTTAAACGATAATCCCGCAGATGGCCAGGATATCTCCTGGATATGGGATGCAGGACTAAGTAAATTCAAGAACATCGAAAACTTAAAAAAAATCTATTGCTCTGGAAAAAGGGCCGAAGATATTGCACTAAGAATTGAATATGCCCATATTCCTACCGAAATTATAAAAATAGATGATGACATGCAGGAATCAATCAAAGAAGCAGTTCATGAAGATGTTGAAATTGCGTATATATTACCCACATACACAGCAGTTTTCGAGACCCGTGACATGGTACTAAATTTAACACATGGCAAATAACCACGATAAACTGTTGAAACTACTCACATATTACATATCTTGACAGAAGTTTCCTAGATTAAGGATTCTATATTAAATTTAATGTTGCGTGGAGGATAAATTATGGAATTAAATATCTACCATATGTATCCAGATATTCTAAATTTGTATGGAGACATTGGTAATGTAATCTGCTTGAAAAGGAGATGTGAATGGAGAGGGATTACTCCAAATATAATTAATTTTAGCTTAAATGATGAGAAGCATGATTTAAGTGAAGGAGATATCTTTTTTATAGGCGGTGGATCGGATAGAGGCCAGAGCATAGTATATTCTGATTTTTTAAAATATAAAGATTCTTTTAAAGAGATTATCGAAGATTATGGTGTTGTCCTTGCTATATGCGGAGGATATCAACTTTTAGGTGAGAAATATATTAATAATGAAGGTAAAGAAGTCTCTGGTCTTGAGATATTCAATTATTCGACTGTAAGTGAAGAAGGAAGACTAATTGGGAATGTTATAATTGAAAATCAATTAGGATTAACTCCTAAAACTATTGTAGGGTTTGAAAATCACGGTGGAAGGACATACAGTGACTATAACCCTTTAGGATTAGTAAAATCAGGATATGGAAACAATGGAAAAGATAAAAAAGAAGGCATAGTCTATAAAAACTGCATAGGTACCTATCTTCATGGCCCAATACTTCCAAAAAACCCACATTTAGCTGATTACTTAATTTTAAAAGCATTGCAAAGAAAGTACGAAGTTGAAAGATTACAGTCTTTAAATGATGACTTTGAAAATTTAGCCCATAAAAAAGTCATAAAACTCTACTGTAAATGATTTTTTTATAAAATAAAAAACTGCCAATGTGATATGATATGTGTGAACTGCTGGGATTGTCATTTAATACGCCTGTAAGGCCTAATCTATCTTTTAAAGGATTTCGCCTTAGAGGTAAAGCAAATCCTGATGGATGGGGCATATCTTTTTACCCAGATAAATCTACACAGATTATAAAAGAGCCTTTAGAAGCTGAAGAAAGCTTATTATCCGAATTTATCGAACTTTATCCTAAAATTAAATCAAAAATATTTGTTGCACATGTAAGATTAAATAGCGCCGCACCACCTGCACATATGAATACTCATCCCTTTGGACGTGAATTAAACGGCATAAATTTTGCTTTTGCACATAATGGAAATTTAACTAATTATCAAAAAGATTTTGACACTCTCAATTTTAAACCGGTTGGTGAAACTGATTCTGAGGCTGCTTTCTGCCATTTACTTAACAGAATAAAGAACAAAAAGATTAAATTTTTTGATGATTCCAGTTATAAATGGTTGCTTGATGAATTAAGGTATCTTAATAATTATGGAAAGTTTAACTGTATTTTTTCAGATGGCAAACATTTATTCTGTTATTACGACATGAATGGATTTAACAGCCTATTTTACCTTCACCGCGAGGCCCCATACGATCATACACATCTTTCAGATGAACACTTTGATATACATCTTAAAGAACAAAAATCAACTGAAAAAGAAGGATATATAATAGCTACAAGGCCTTTAACTAATGAAAAGTGGCGAAAGTTTGAGCCAGGGGAACTTAAAATCCTGAAAAACGGCAAAATAATTAGTAATGAGTAAGATTTGATATTTTCAAAATTTAAAAATTCACCAGAGTTGTTAAATATAATTATTTATAGTAAATGACCAGATATTTTTGACTAAATTTTATAAGAAATTTTGTTAATATGCCCCTGATTTAAATATATGTTTAAATTCTAAAATTAAGCGTTTAAAAAGTTACGTCATTCACTATAACCTAACAGGATACATTCGATTTATTAAGGATAAATCACAATTTATAATATAGAGCCTTTTTTTAAGGCCTTGAATTATTTTTAGTTTTCAAATACATTTTAAAAAAGCTAAATTAGCATTTAACTATATTAATAGTATTAAGGGAATTATATGAACTCAGTTGAAACCATTATCCCAATCATAGCCATGATTCTTCTTGGTTATGTCTTAAAAAGAAGCAATGTTTTAAAGGCCGAAGATGCATTATCTCTAAATAAAATTGTAATAAATATTGCAATTCCATCACTCATATTCCTTGCAATATATAAAGTAAATTTATCTATTCTTCCACTTATAGTTCCAATTCCACTTATATGCATATCTGTTGGAATAATTTCTGGTTTAATTGCTTATTTGATTCTAACTCTTAAAAATTATCCAAGTAAAACTAGATGGAGTGTTGTATCAACTAGTGCGCTTTTTAATTCTGGTTTTCTTGGATATCCTGTTGTGCTAGGCGTTTTCGGAACAGATGGATTTATAAGAGCTATTTTCTATGATATGGGCTCTATGATCCTTTTTATAAGTTTTGGGATATTCTTCCTGTTAATGCTAGGTGGAAAATACTCCGATATTTTAAAACGATCCCTCCTATTCCCCCCACTTTGGGGAATCCTTTTGGGGCTTCTGCTGAACTTTTTAAATATTCCCCTGGGATATGTAATTACACAAACATTAACTTACTTAAGCGGCGCTGCCATACCTCTTATAATGATATCTTTAGGATTATCTATGGAATTTAGAGGAATTAAAGAATATATTGGGCTTGCATCATTAGTATCTGTTATAAAATTAGGTATTGCTCCTTTAATAGCATTTACAATCGTCATGCTTCTAAGCATGGGCGGACTTGAAAAATCAGTTACTGTTTTAGAAGCAGGAATGCCTTCAGCAATGCTTGCTCTTGTTCTGGCCATTACATATGAACTTGATATAAAAGTATCTGCAGCATGCATATTTTTAAGTACGGTACTCAGTATGGTTACTCTCCCTATACTACTATTTTTAGTATGAGATTACAGAGAATTTAAATGATTTAAAGCTTAATTTGGCATTTATAAAGAAAATGAACCATTTAAAAAAAAAGTTAATTAAAAATTTTAATGTATTTCTCAAATTGCGAACTGTAACCTATATACTGCTGGTTTTATCCTAAAAAGTTCAGGAGTTCACGGTTAACCTCTTCATTATGCGTCCATGCAATACCATGAGGTCCATCTTTTATGACCACTAACTTGCTGTCTTTCACAAAATCAGGCATACGTTTTCCTGAGTTCTTGAAAGGAACAATACGGTCCTGATCGCCATGGATTACAAGTGTAGGTACGTCAACACGTTTGAGATCTTCTCTGAAGTCTGTTCCCCAAGTATCTACACAATCAATTGATCCTTTTGGAGATGCCTCAATTGCAGTATTCCAGCTTGCCTGATATGCATGTTTACTGACCCGTTTACCTTCAAGAGCGTCCATATTGTAGAAATCTGTGCAAAATTGAGTCATGAATGCAGGTCGATCCTCAATAACTGCGTTTTTAATTTCTTCAAAAAGGCCTTCGTCTAATCCTTCAGGGTTATCATCAGTCTTACGGAGGAAAGGTGTAACTGCAGAGATAAAAACAACCTTACTCACGTCTTCAGTTCCATATTTTCCAATATAACGGGCAAGTTCTTCGCCTGCCATTGAGTGACCAACTAATACAAAATCATGTAAATCTAGCTCAGTAATAAGCTTGTGTAAGTCTTCAGTAAATGTATCAGGATCATAACCTGACCATGGTTGACTAGAGTTTCCAAATCCTCTTCGGTCATAGGTAATAACACGATAACCCGCATCAAGCAGTGCAGGTATCTGTTTCTCCCATGCACGGCCACTTAATGGATAACCGTGAATTAAAATTATCGGTTTTCCTTCACCATAATCTTCATAGTGTAAGTTTATATCACCTGAGTTTCCTTCATCTACTTTAACAAACGGACACATTTATTTACCTCCAATTTTATGTATTTAGGTGCAATTTCCCAAGAAAAAATTATTTTAGGCGCTATAATTGATTTAACTGAATTTACAAAGTTTAAAGATCTTGCGCCTATTATACATTAAGGCATCTAAACTATTAAAAATTTATTATTTTTTTAAGTATGTGTATTACTAAAAACTAGTTATGCCCATATAAATAAGTCAGTTAACTATAATACAGAAAAAATAACACATTAAAACAGATTTAATTTTAATAAAAATCGATTTAAATTATTATTTTAAACCTAAAAGCCATTTAACAGCTAATTTTAGAGAACAACTAATTCTATAAAAATAAATTAATTAAAAGTAATATATCCAAATTTAATTTAAGTCTTCAAAATGAAAAATAAAAATAAATTTAGAGGTAAGATTTCACATACCTTGATTTTTCATCTCTTATTTTATCCAGTATATGCCTTTCCTTATTCCCACTTATTATTTCTTTTGCCTTAGGAAAGATTTTTTTTTCTTCTTCATCAATATGAAGTTCTATAATCTCTTGAAGTACTCCCATTTTCGGCATCCATCGTTCATCGTTTTTATCCAATTTATCTAATTCATAGATCAATTTTTTGCCAAGTTCATGTTCTTCATATCTTTCAAGGACCATAAATGATTCTTTTTTCCTGAGTGCTGGATAAAAATATATTTCTTCTCCCAGCATATGGGATTCCCATTCTTTTTGGATTTTAGGAAATTGTGAAGGGTCCTTATTTTGTATAGTTTCCCTCAAAAGATTCTTTATATTATCATGGTCATTCTTTAGTAATTCATAAACATCATTTTCTGCCATATTATCCCCCCACAATTCGTACAATTTACATTTTTTGTGACTTAAGTTTTTCAATTTGCTGAACTATTTTTTGCTCCTGTTGATCATTCAGCACTTCTCTCGCTTCATCAAAGATTTCAGACTCTTCTTCCTCGATATGATGATCCAGTACATCTTTTAAAACTTTTATTTTTGGTATACATGTTTCATTTCCACTTTTAGTATCGCATATTTCACTGATTAATTTCTTTCCTACCTTATGCTCTTCATAAGCTTCAAGCATTCCTTCTTTATCTTTATTCTTCAGAATTGGATAGAAAAACTTTTCTTCCCCTTCCATATGCACGTCTAACATTTTTTTAACTTTTGGGAACTGAGAAGGGTCTTTACTTTCTATAGCCTGCTCTAACATGTTTGTAACTTCTCGGTGGTCCTGTTTTAACATATCAAATAATCCTGCCATTTAAAATACCCCCACGTCTTTTTGATTATTTCTATTGCTAATTTATAATATATTTTATGAAAAAAGTAATACATATTGAACTAAAATTATATTCCATTAAAATACATTAAACCAAGATATTTTCCAAATAAATGATTTTAAAAGTCTTTTTTTACCTTCAAAAATTTGATTAAATTAATATTAGACGCTTAATATATTTTAGTAACTATTAGTTCAAAAAAAACAGCCCTAATAACTTTTTAAAGAATATACCTTTAAATCCGGTATTTTTCCACCAGTAACCTCTTTATAACCATTTGGAATGGAAGAATTACCTGAAATGCCCCATACTATATAAAAATCAATATTATTTTTCTTTAATTCTCCTTCTAAATCACTACTGCTAATATTTTTTCCTGTTTGTCCATAATATTTACTACCCGTAAAATATGCTATATACAATGATTTACGCCATTGGTCATTTGATGCAATATTACCATGCACATTGTACTCATTTTTTAAGGTCTGACTTAATTGATAGACCCCTTCAGCGTTTGGAGTACCATTAATTGCACCTACAAAATTAACTGCAAATGTTACTGAAAATAATAAAATAAAAGCTACTAAAAAGATATTTTTTCTCTTATTATTAAAAAATGGATTTTTAAACAAAAAAGTGAGTAAATAGCTGCCCATTAATAATAATAGAATATAAACTATCCATAAATATCTATCCTCAACCAAAATTAGGAGATATCCTGCAGTATATAACCCAATAGCCAACAAGGGATAAAGTATATTTCTTCTCAAAATTTGATCTTTTGGTTGTCTGACATACATCAATATAGCCATAAAGATTATTATAATTGATAAAAAAGAAAATGAGAGATAAATATTAATAGTATCCTTAAAATTCTCCCATATGAGATTTAATTGATAATTCCATAGTTTAAGGGGGTCCCATGAATTCATTTTAATGAAAGTAGGGTCTTCCCAAGCACTAATTGCTGCTTTATTCGGTGGTTTCAATAGTTCAGAGTAAATTAAATGCTGTCCCTGATAATCAGGACCTACTAATTTTTGATTGTAGTCACCTGTAGTTCCAAATGTGAATTCATCGTATTTATGGCTTATAATTCCTATCCATATCCCACTTATGGTAAAAAATACAATTAAACCTAAAAGGAAGTTTTTAAGTATCTTCTTTTTTTCTTTTCTGCTTATACCATTAATATAATAAACAAAATTAAAGAGCAAATAACTGGTTACAAAAAAAGGCAGAGCATAACTCTTACTGAAATATGCCATTGCACCAAGTATTCCACATCCCACTCCATATATAACGTTATTTTGATATTTACGGCTAAAAATAAGGTTTAAATAGTATATAAGGACACATAAAAGTAGTAGATCTGCAAATACACTTCGCAGCCAGAAATATATTACACTTACAACCATTAAAAACATTAGAACTGTTCTGATTTTCTCTTCAATTTCAAATTTATAAGACAATAGTCTTACACCTAATAATGTAAAAAAACCTATAATAAATGACAGTATTTCGCTCAAGTATACTAATTGTAAAGGTTTAGATCCAAAGAATGCAAAGGGCACCAGCAACCATGAAAAAAGAGGTCCCCAATACCCATTAATTGCATTAGAAAAATCACCGCTTACATATTTTTGAGAAATGCAGATATATGAAATTGCGTCTGGATTTAACGGATACTGGTAATCTTTTAGCAAAAATAGGGTTGCAATACCCAATATTAAATATATCAATAAAGCAAGAATAAAGCGGTGATTAACTTTATCCAAATTAACCGCAATATTATCTTTAATTTTAAAGATAACAGCTAAATATGAGAGTAATTTTATTTCAATTCACCCTTAATAACTGATTCAACAGAATAGTCTTCATGATTTATTTTTAAACTTTCATAGGTATACTGGATAATGTCACTGATTATTTTTAGCCCAATTTGATTTATTGAATATAAAATACCTTTATTTAACATATAAATATGTTTACGGGCCATACACATTAAACTACCTCCACATTAACCAAATAATTCAATATTAATAATAAAAATAAGATTAAATAGAATCATGCCTTTCTCCACCAGTTCGTATTCTTCTAAGTATTTCACCTACAACTGCAATAATTAAAACACCTGCAACTAATGCAGATATTTGAGATGGTGTTCTGAAAGCTCCTAAAGCCACTAAAAGAGTTGTAGCCGCTGCTGGAGGGTGGGAAGATCTTAAAAACATGTTGATAATTATAGTAAGAAATATAGCAACTGCTGCTGCGCCTACCCACGCAGGAAGTAATTGATGGCTAACAAGAACTGAAGGAGTATTCCATAAACTGAAAATAGC
This sequence comes from Methanobacterium veterum, assembly GCF_000745485.1. Lineage (NCBI taxonomy): Archaea > Methanobacteriati > Methanobacteriota > Methanobacteria > Methanobacteriales > Methanobacteriaceae > Methanobacterium > Methanobacterium veterum. Next base: position 273,122 of record NZ_JQJK01000009.1, on the reverse strand, counting down.
AATTCCTATTAATCCCGCGGCGATTCCAACATAATGACCAACTATCGTGTTATAAAAGTGAGCACTTTTAAGTTCAGGTGTTTCAACCTGTAAATACGCTGTTGGTCCTAGACTTGGAAAAAGCCAGGGTTGACCTGCAATTAAACCTATAATCCCCGCCACTAATATTAAAAATCCACCCATAACCGGTGCCCAAACACTATCTGGGATCCTTGAAGTCCAATCACCAACTGAATCCCCTGTTTTTTTCAAAGGATCTAAAATTCCCATGAGTACCGCCTCCCCTGATTTAAATTCAAAAATTTAGGACTATGATGACTGACATTCATATTTTTAGCAACCTGAATAAGATTTAAACAATTAAACAAGCATATTTTAATTGAAGTTTAAGAAATTTAAGAAAAATTCAATTTAAATTTTTAAAAATTTCTTTATAATAATCTGAATTTTAGAAGTAATATCTTTTTCTTAAGTAGTAGTAATATTTTTAAAGTAAGATATTCAAAAGTATAACCCAAATACGGCCGCTAAATTGAAATCGTATTTAATTAATTTTTTCAAGTAATAAACATTTAATAACCGCTTATTTAGCGTTATCTTATCATTAAGATAACAATATATAAAATGAGGTGATAATATGGCACTTGGTGGAATGACTGTAGAAATTGAAAAAGCTGACAAAATCCTCAATTTTGTCACGTCAAAAATCAGAGATTTTTGACAGCCTACAAAATCTTTGATTTTGTGGCATCATAATCGGAGATTATGAAAGCTTTAAAAGGTATGAATTACCCTGCAAGTAAACAAGATTTAGTACAAAAGGCAAAACAGAATAATGCAAGTCAAGATGTAATTCAAACTATAGAAAAATTACCACAAGATCAATTTAACTCTCCTACTGATGTTCAGAAAGCATGGGGACAAGGAAGAAAATAAACGTGGGATTTTTCCCACTAATCCCACTTTTCTATCTCAATAAATTTAGCTGTTTTAATTTCATTGCATGCAATGTATACTTGTTTTTAATTAAATACCTACGATGGTACTACAAGCGCTTGTGGAGCCGCTTGTTTAATACGTGTCAAAATCCATGCCATTTGGCGCCTATTCTGCTGATCACATTCTTCACATACTGATTCTAGCTCTTTATCCCTTAAACTCTTTGCAGCTTGAAGTAAAACTATCCACGATATATGGCTCTCATTTGCAAGTAACCAGAGATCATGGAGGTCACGTACAAGACCCACACCTCCCGAACGAGGCCCATGGAAAATTTCTTTTCTTAAATCTTGAGGTTCATTTTCTTTATGCTCAGAATAATGATCTTTGAATTTTTCAATCTTTCCATAATGAATTTTAGACCATGATGCAAGCAAATTACATGCTGCATAAACGTCAGGTTCTTCCTTATGATGCTCAGCTACATCTTTAAATGCCTGTTCAAGCTGCTGTTCACTTTGATGAATAAGGCCTATATAATCTGCTATATGAATTTTTTCCTTCTCTTTTTCCGCTACTTTTTCTTCTTGTACAGGCCTTATTTGTCCCTGTTCATCAGACCCCATTTTTTTTATGCGTTTTATGATTTTTTCGCCCAAGCCTTCATGTTCAGATTCTTCCGGCCGGCTATATTCCTCAATTTTCCTGATTTTTACTGCAGCATACTTATAATATGGTTGTTTACTTACAGGATCCCATTCAGTTATTGTAAGCTCATTTGCAGCTCTTGGACGCCCTGGGTTATCCCAATATCCATAATGGAACGGCATGAAAACATGTCCAGGTATAATATCACCAATTAAAGCTGGGCCCTGTGCTTTACCCCTCCTTGATTGAATTTCAAGCTTATCTCCTTTACTTACACCGTATTTTTCAGCTTCTTCTTCCGATATTTGTACAAAAACATCAGGAGCTGCATTATTTAACTCCTGTGATCTTGCAGTTTTAGTACGTGTATGGAAATGGTAAACTACACGTCCAGTAGTCAAACACAGAGGGTATTCATCATCAGGAATTTCATGTGGAGGCTGGTAATCTACTTCTTTTAAAATTGCTTTGCCGTTATAACCTTTTGCCTTATATTCCTGAGGTGTTATAACTGCACCAGTTACCAGATCATGCCCATAATTTTCACAAATATCCGGGTAAGTTCTGAAATTACTGTCCTCATAAAGTCGTTCAGTACCTTCAGGGTGATCTTCATTGCACGGCCATTGAATACCAGAACCCCCAGTTAATTTTTCATAAGTAATTCCTGTATAATCAACTAATTTGCCCACTGTACATTTCTTCCATGCTTCAAATGTGCTTTCTGGATCATTCCATTTAAGAAGGGGATCCCCATCTTTATCGCGAAAATCCATTCTTTTAGCATAATCAAGGAATATATTCAGATCAGATTTCGCCTCACCCGGTGAATCTATCGCTTTATATGAAATATGCACTGTACGATCTGTATTTGTATACGTACCTGTTTTTTCACCCCATAAAGCTGCAGGCAGCACTACATCTGCAAGTTCAGCCGTTTCTGTAAGGAATGCATCATTTACAACTACAAAAAGATCCTCTTTGGAAAGTATCTTCCTAATTCTACCAAGTTCAGGTAATGAAACTGCAGGATTTGTTGCCACGATCCACAGCATTTTTATTGAACCCTGCTCTGCATATCTAAATATTTGCATGGCATGAGTCGGAGGAACCCATCCAGGAACTGTTCCATGTTCTACATTCCAAAGTTTTTCAAGTTCTGCTATATGATCAGGATTATCCCAATTACGAAATGCAGGTAAAGCACCGTCATCCCCAGTTTCACGAGTATTTTGAGCTGTAGGCTGCCCATTCATCTGCAATATTCCAGATCCATGTTTTCCAATAAGCCCCCTAAGTAGATGCATGTTATTAACCTGACATGCTGCTGCAGTCGCCTGCATTGACTGGTAAACTCCCTGTAATACCGTTGAAAATAAGGTTGAGGTAGTTCCTATAATTTTTGCGGTTTGCTTTAATTGATCTGCGGGTACTCCTGTAACACTTTCTACTTTATCAGGAGTCCATTTGGAAACTATTTCTTTTAATTTGTCAAACCCCGTTGTATGTGCATTAATATAGTCCTGATCTATATTGCCTGCTTCAATCATTAAATTTAGAATTCCATTCATCAAGGCAACGTTTGTGCCTACTTTAGGGGCTAAATGAATATCAGCTTTTTCTGCAGAATATGTCACTCTTGGGTCAACAACAATCAATTTTGGAGGATCATCTCCAGCGAGCCTATCTAAAATTCTCATCCACAAAACAGTTTGTTGAGACGCCATATTATGTCCCATTAAGAATATCGTATCTGTGACATCTATATCTGCATAGGAACCAGGTTGTCCATCTGATCCAAACGTTTCCATTAATGCCTGGGCCGCAGTAGCAGTACATAATCGAGTATTACCATCCATATGGGGCGTTCCCAGTCCAGCTTTGCCTATAATCCCTATATTATAATATTCTTCAATAAATAACTGACCAGTGGTATAAAATCCAAATGCATTGCCTGTATATTTATCCCTAATTTCCCTGGAACGATCAACAATTAGATTCATTGCTTCATCCCAGCTCACTTCTTCAAGCTTTCCATTTTTCCGTATTAAAGGCTTTGTAAGTCTCTCTGAGCTTTGATTTGCAATCCATCCATGAAGTCCTTTTGGTCCAAGACGGCCTTTGTTTACACGGTCTTCTACACGCCCCCGAACGCCCACTATTTTACCGTCTTTAACCCCAATATCTAAACCACAATCATTTGAGCATAATAGACATGCTGATTGTATCCATTCATCCGGCTCTTCCAGAATCCTTTCATCCTTTCTTACAGGCCATTCACCCCTATGAGGAGTTCTTTGGCCCCATACCTCTTTAATACTATCATGTGTTTGTCTTACATGATTTAAATCATCTATACTACCTGGCGGATTTTTCATAAAATCACCTCGCTAATACGAATTTGTATATTTTTATTACTATTAAGATGTAGTTTATTAGCTATAAAAAAGGAGAATTGTTAATAATTTTGCAAAATTTAATAATAAAAATGAAATTCGATGAGTATTTTTATTAAGTACAAAGGCGAACAATATTCTTATTAAATAAATTTCCCTCACGGGAAAAACAGCAGGCCTTCAATGTTCTCATATATAAACTTTGTATAAAAAAATAAATAGAAAAGTTTATCTGTATCATTGATAGACCTACACCCATATACATAAAAATCATTCATCACACATGTGAAAGGTGATCTAATGGCAGAAGAAAAAAAAGTAGAAACTAGTGAAGAACCTAGAATAGGTGTATACGTTTGTCACTGTGGTATCAACATCGGTGGTGTTGTTGACGTAGTGGCAGTTAGAGATTATGCAGCCACACTTCCAAACGTTGTTGTAGCTGAAGAATACAAATATTTCTGTTCAGACCCAGGTCAGGAAAAGATCCAGAAAGATATTAAAGAAAAGGGCTTAAACAGAGTAGTAGTAGCAGCATGTTCACCAAGGCTCCACGAGCCAACATTCAGAAGATGTGTATCAGAAGCAGGATTAAACCCATTCTTATTTGAGTTTGCAAACTTAAGAGAACACGATTCATGGGTACACATGGATGAACCTGAAGCAGCAACTGAAAAAGCAAAAGACTTAACAAGAATGGCAATTGCAAAAGCAAGATTATTAGAACCTTTAACCGCTGAAAAAGTTAGCGTTACAAACACAGCTATGGTTATTGGTGGAGGAGTTGCAGGTATTCAATCTGCTCTCGATTTAGCTGATATGGGATTCAAAACTTACTTAGTCGAAAAGAACCCAACCATCGGGGGAAGAATGGCTCAGTTAGATAAAACATTCCCAACTCTCGATTGTTCAATGTGTATTCTCGCACCTAAAATGGTGGATGCAGGAAAACACGAAAATATTGAATTATTAGCTTACTCAGAAGTTAAAGATGTAGACGGATACATTGGTAACTTCAAAGTAACCGTAGAAAGGAAACCAAGATACGTAGACGAAGACCTCTGTGTAGGATGCGGATCATGTGTAGACGTCTGCCCAATAGAAATACCAAACTACTTCGACGAAGGAATTGGTATGGTCAAAGCAGCATACATCCCATTCCCACAAGCAGTACCTCTCCTCGCTACAATCGATAAAGATTACTGTATCGAATGTGGTCTCTGTGACCAGATATGTGAAAGAGGAGCAGTTCAGCACGATCAGGTAGCTGAAGAAGTTGAACTCGACATTGGTACAATCATCGTTGCAACCGGTTACGACCAGTTTGATGCAAACGAAAAACTCGAATACGGATATGCAGATAACGCAAACGTTATCACCGGATTAGAAATCGAAAGGATGATTAACGCATCAGGACCAACAGAAGGTCACGTATTAAAACCATCTGACGGTAAACACCCAAAAAGCGTTGCATTCATATTATGTGTCGGTTCAAGGGACGAAAAAGTCGGTAACGAGTACTGTTCAAGGGTTTGCTGTATGCACTCCATGAAAAACGCTCAGCTCGTTAAAGACCACGAACCAGATACTGAAGTCACTATCTACTACATGGATATAAGGGCATTCGGTAAAGGATTCGAAGAGTTCTACAAACGGTCACAAGAAAAATACGGTATCAAATTTGTTAGAGGCCGACCAGCAGCAATTCTCGGAAACCCAGACCAGACCCTTACAGTAAGGGCAGAAGACAGCTTACTTGGAAGAGTAACTGAATACAACTATGATATGGTTGTACTCGCAGCTGGACTCGTACCACCAGCAGGTGCTAACGAGTTAAGACAGACCATCGGGCTCTCCAAGAGTGCAGACGGTTTCTTAATGGAAGCTCACCCAAAACTCAGGCCTGTAGACACACTCACTGAAGGTGTATTCCTTGCAGGTGTAGCACAAGGACCAAAAGATATTCCTGACTCCGTAGCACAAGCATCAGGTGCTGCAGCAAGAGCAGCAATTCCAATGGTTAAAGGTGAAGTGGAAATTGAACCAATTACTGCATACACCGATGAAGACGTATGTGGTGCATGTGCAGTTTGTGTAGAACTCTGTCCATACGGAGCTCTAGCAATAGACGAAGGCCATGCAACCGTTAACATAGCTCTCTGTCACGGATGCGGAACATGCGCAGCAGCATGTCCATCTGGAGCAATGGACCAGAGCCACTTCAAAACTGACCAGATTATGGCCCAGATTGAAGCTGCAATGGGCGGAACCGGAGCACAATCCAAATAAGGGATTAATACCCTTATTTTATTATTTTTATTTTACAAACTATTTTTAACTAATTAACTGTTAACTGATTTAATATATTTCTAGCATCTTAGTTATGCCATACATATTCCACTAATTTTCCTGTTAATATGCTGTTTAAAATGTTTAAACAAAGTTTAAAGCTTTTTATAGCCGAAATATATATAATACATTTTAAAAATACTCATTTTAGCTATAAACCCCTTTTTCCAAAAAGTATATACTATCCCGTTATAAATTTAAGATCAAATGTATTAAATTATCAAAAATCAGGAATTTTTTGACAGTTTAAAACAGGATTTGTTTTTAGGAGTTTCTTGTAAATGAGGGGTTAAAAATGGACTACAATGAACTTGGAAATAAATTAAAGGAAATCTTGAAATTAGAAAATGATCCAGTTGCTATAAAATGGTCTGTAAAAGAACCGAGGGATATTGAAAAGGAAGAATGCAAATCTAGATTTTGCGCCAAAGTAGACAAAGCTATGCAAGGTGAAACATTTTATGCAACTGCTGAAGAAGAGGAATGTATGGGCGGTGCAAGATATTCTGGACTTAAAGACCCGAAAGAGTTCTGTCAAAATTCTTGAATTTTGACGTTTACGAAACTGAAAGTTTCGTAACAGCAAAAAATGAAATTTTTTGCATGCACCGAAAATCTTCGATTTTCGAGTGTCCTGCAAATATGCAAAGCGGTGCATTTCTAGTTCCCATGGGAGTTTACAAGAATACCCCTGCAGTTCAACGTTCATGGAAAAATAATTTAAATGTAGAATGCGGGATTTTTAACGCTGTTATATTTGCCCCGCTTGTAAAGGCCGAATTTGAACCTGACGTGATATTTGTAATCTGCAGTGCAAAACAGGGAATGGAAATACTCCACGCAAATGCATACGATTCTGGTGCCCATGGAATAGGTGCTGATTCAGGGCCAATATGCAGTTCAATGGCTGCAGTTCCTTATATGACTGGAAAAGTCACCTACGGTTTTGGAGATGTGGGCTCAAGACAGCATATGGATATTAACCCCGAAGATATCATGGCTACTATACCTGCAAGTGAATTGTCCCGTATAATGTCCAATCTAGAAGAAATGAGAACTAAAAAATTCTTCAAGGAAACGTGATATTAATTTATTCGCTCATGTCCCGGTCTGTGTACATTTATATTTCATGCTATTGATAACTGGTTAATTTAAATTAAAAATTTCAAGGTGTCAGACCATTTGTTTTGTGAACATTCAAAATATGAGCGAATTTATTTTATATTCTTAATTTATCAAAAAACTTTTAATTTTGCAGAATTCAGTTTTTCAAGAAAAATCATACCACTATTTCAATAAAAATCAGAATTTTCAGTAATTAAGTAGTCAATTTTGAAAGTATTTATACTCATTTATTTTATACATAGTTATGTAAAGCTACTTAGTTACATTTACTCGGAGGCAATCAATGTTTAAAGATGAAAAATGTACTCCTGATGTCAAAAATGGAGGACAATTAATGTACGAAAATCAAAAATATGCTCTTAAAATCAAAGAAGTTACTAAAGAACATCACAGGTGGATGGAAAATAGTATAAACTTAATTGCAAGTGAAAATATAACCAGTACAGATGTAAGGGAAGCTCTGGCATCGGATTTATCCCACAGATATGCAGAAGGTTTACCTGGTGAAAGGCTCTATGAAGGCTGCGAATACATAGACGAGATTGAAAATCTAACAATTGACCTATCTAAAAAACTGTTTAATGCTGAACATGCCAATGTACAGCCAAATTCAGGGGTTGTTGCAAATTTAGCCTCATTTTTTGCCCTTACAAATTATAATGACCTCCTCATGGCTTTAAATGTGCCTGTAGGTGGCCACATAAGCCATGCTGAAGTTAGTGCTGCTGGAATAAGAGGTTTAAGGATTAAATCACACCCTTTTAACAGCGAAACAATGAACATCGATGCAGATGCAATGAAAAAAGAAATTATAAAAAATAAGCCAAAAATGGTTCTTCTTGGCGGTAGTTTATTCTTATTCCCTCACCCAGTAGAAGATGCACGTGAGGCCGCAGACGAAGTAGGTGCAAAAGTTATGTACGACGGAGCACACGTACTCGGTCTTATAGCTGGAGGCCAGTTCCAGGATCCTCTTAAAGAAGGAGCAGATATCCTTGCTGGAAGTACTCACAAAACATTCCCAGGTCCTCAAGGTGGTATAATCCTTTGTAAAGAGGATATAAAAAACAAAATAGATACTGCTGTATTCCCTGGAGTTGTAAGTAATCATCACTTACACCATGTAGCTGCTTTAGGCATAAGTATGGCAGAAATGCTGGAATTCGGTAAAGATTATGCATCGCAAACCGTTAAAAATGCTAAAGCTCTGGCACAAAGCCTTTATGAACTTGGTTTTGATGTCCTCTGTGAAGACCTCGGATTTACAGAATCCCACCAGGTCGCTATGGACGTTAAAAAAATAGGCAGTGCAGCTAAAATGGCAAAAGATATGGAAGCTAACAACATCATCCTTAACAAGAACTTACTCCCATGGGACGACCGTAAACGGACCGATGATCCATCAGGTATAAGGGTTGGTACACAGGAAATAACCCGCCGTGGATTAAAAGAAGCTCAAATGGAAGAAGTTGCAGAGTTCATCAAAAAAGTAGCCATGGAAGGTAAAGACGTTAAAGCTGAAGTTACAGAATTCATGAACCAGTACAACACTGTACACTACTGTTTCAGAGAAGATTTAGCTTACAAATACATTGATTTCTAGAAAGAAATCAATTATTGTTCTACTTTTTTAACATTCAATCAACACATTTCTACTTTTTTAAACTTTTTATACTCTTTCTGTCAATTCAATTTCTCAATTCAAACCTAAATCAAATTCTCAATCAATATCTAATTTTATAAATATTACTTTCCCCATATATTGAACAAATTACAAACTTTACGATTTTAGTATAATTAGAGGAGATCAGATGAAAATAGCCTTTGGAATTACAGGAGCAGGTCACTTACTTTCAGACAGTGTGGAATTAGTGGAACAGTTAATGACAAAGCATGATGTAACTGTTTTGCTTTCAGCCGCTGGCGAAGAAGTTCTTAAAATGTACGGACTTTATGAAAGAATAGAAACAATAACCGGCGGATACTACAATGAATTAATCCGAGAAAAAGACCAACGGTTCAGTTATCCTATAACAGGACGATTTTCACTGGGAAAATATGATCTTCTCATTGTATCCCCTGCAACTTCAAATACAATTGGAAAAATTGTAAGTGGTATTGCAGATTCACTGGTTACAAATGCAGTCGCACAATCTGGAAAAGGCGGCATTAAAACATGTATAATCCCCGTAGATCTTGAATCAGGGGATGTTGAAACTGTACTGCCATCCAAACTGGAATTAGATACATGCCAAAAATGTGAGCCATGTGCCGCTGCAGCAGCTTGTCCCGGCAATGCAATAACTCCAGGGGTTGAAATAGATCTCCTTAAATGTGAAGGCTGTGGTGCATGTGCAGCAGCATGCCCCTTTTCAGCGATTTCAGCTGGGAAAATAATCACTATCCACATGAGGGAAATTGACATTGAAAACACCAAAAAACTCTATGACTTTGAAGGTATAGAAGTTTTAGGGCATCCTTCTGATTTAAAAAAGATTTTTTAGAGTATTATTTAAGAATTACACCAATACAAATCTTTATTTTCTATTTTGCAGTTTTTATATTAAATTAATGGACAGCAAACAAAAATATTAATTTTTATTAAATCTCTTTTCCAAATATTATAACAGAATCTATATAATATAAATCCCCATTTTTCGAAAATTTTTAAGACGGTGCTAATATGGCAAAAGAAGATTCACTTAAAAAATATCGTGAAAAAAGAGATATTGAAAAGACTCCCGAACCATTTACAAGTGAAAAAGTTTCAGATAAGCCAAGATTTGTAGTGCAAAAACATGATGCAAGTAAACTACATTATGATTTCAGGTTGGAAGTTAACGGTGTTTTAAAGTCATGGGCAATTCCCAAGGGACCTTCTACAGATCCAAGCCAAAAAAGGCTTGCAGTCCCAACAGAAGACCATCCCCTGGACTATATTGATTTTGAGGGAGTTATTCCTGAGGGAAATTACGGCGCAGGCACTGTAATTGTCTGGGATACTGGTACTTACAGGAATTTAAATAAAAAAAAGGGGCATGAAGTCAATATGGAAGAATCCGTTAATAATGGGCACGTAGATATCTGGCTTGAAGGCCATAAACTTAAGGGAGGCTATGCACTTATACGTACAGGAAAAGGAAACAGAAAATTCTGGCTCCTTTTAAAAAAGAAAGATGATAAGATAGATACAGGCGAAGACATCCTGATTGATCAGCCGGAATCTGTATTAAGTGGTCGTACCATCGAGGACATAATATGAAAAATATGTGAAAAATGAATAAGTTTTTAAAAGTTTAAAAACAAATATGATAGCTAGGAGGTAATGCATTGGCCGAATCAGAAAATAGAGATTTAAATTATCTTAAGGGTGAACTGGAAAATGGTGATTGGAGAAGAAGAGAAGATGCTGCAGAACTTCTTGCAGAATTAGCAGATCCCCAAGCTGTAGATCCTCTAATTAAAGCATTGAAAGATGAAGATTGTCATGTTAGAGAAGCTGCTGCTTTATCGCTTGGCGTTTTCGAAGATAAAAAAGTTATTGCCCCCTTAATTGAAGCATTGGATGATGAAAGGGCAAGCGTTCGGTATGCTGCCGCAGTAGGCCTTTCTGGAGCTGGAGATGAGAGCGCCATAGATCCACTTGAAAAAGCGTCTAATGATGAAAACCCTGTGGTAAAAAAAGTTGCTCAGATGGCTCTAAATTCAATAAAAGAAAGACAATAGAACCAACCTATTACTTATTTTTAAATTTATTTATTTATTTGGCATTTTCACACGTAAAATCCAGTTCATCCCCTATTTCAGTACATGATGACTCAATAGTACCTTCTTCCATTTCTATGACATATTTTGCTGGCTTTTTAGGAGTATAAGTTTTCCATGGATCGATTGAAACTACATCGACTACTTTTCTATCAGCATCTGCAAAAATTATATCCAGAGGAAACCTTACAAAAAACATATGGATTGCTGAACCACTTCGACTTCTAGTATTTGGAAGTTTTAAAATTAATCCGCGCTTAAGTTCTTTTTTGAACATTGTTCCCCTTAATCTTGAGAAGAATGTATCTGCAATTTCACTTTCACCAAGTACAGTAGATTTAGTTCTGTTTATTACCATAAGATGTTTACTATTTGGATAATTCTGCATTTCAAAGCCTCTTTTTGTAAATTAAAGTTATATACATATTTTTAATAATCATATAACATTTATCATAAGTATTAAATTTTTTAGATTATTTTACTCTATTCTTTATTAGTAGGGTAAGAATATATTTAAATATCTTAAAAAATAAGAACATATGAGATCACGGTTACTTTGACTTTACATTTTATGACGTATTTGTATAGTTAAAAGGGAGGACATTTATGAAAAAAAATATTTTCGTTGAAAAGCTCATTCAAAAACCAATTGAACAGCAAGAAATAGAGATAGTAGAAAGAAAAGGTATAGGACACCCAGACAGTATCAGTGACGGAATAGCAGAATCCGTAAGTAGAGCTTTATGCAATGCATATATCGAGCAATTCGGAGAAATAATGCACCATAACACTGATGAGGTTCAGATTACAGCAGGAGAATCAGACCCAGTATTTGGCGGTGGAGACATAATCAAACCTATGGACATCCTCCTTACAGGAAGGGGAATAGCCGAGTTCCATAATGAAAAAAATGGAAAATTAGAAATAAAGAAAATGGGTCTTGACAGAATAGCAATAGCCGCTGCAAAAGAATACCTAAGAGAAAATATAATAAACCTCGATGTTGAAACTGCTACCGTCGTAGAATGTAAGATAGGGCATGGATCAGGTGACTTAACAGATGTATTTAAAAGAAAAGGAGAAGCTCCTTCATCCAATGATACATCCTTCGGTGTAGGTTACGCGCCATTTTCAGAAACAGAAAACATAGTACTTGCTACAGAAAATCTCCTGAACTCTAGAGACTTTAAAAAGAAATATCCTCAAGTAGGTGAGGACATTAAGGTTATGGGGCTTAGAGACGATAACCATATCGTGCTTACAGTTGCTTCAGCTATGGTTTCAAAATATGTTAATGATCTTGATCATTATATCGATGTAAAAGCAAAAGTACACGATGAAGTACAGAAACTTGCCGAAAAGTACACAGAAAGAAATGTAGAAGTTTACATAAACACTGCAGATGTTCATGACCCAGAAAATCCTTCAGTTTATCTGACTGTTACTGGAACTTCCGCAGAAATGGGTGACGATGGTTCTGTAGGACGTGGAAACCGTGCTAACGGATTAATAACACCTAACAGACCTATGTCAATGGAAGCAACTTCTGGAAAGAACCCAATAAACCACGTGGGTAAAATATACAATCTCCTATCAAATAAAATTGCAAATGATATAACTGAGAACGTTGAAGGGGTAAAACAGGTACATATAATGCTTTTAAGCCAGATAGGAAAACCAATTAACCTTCCAAAGGCTGCAAGTGTTCAAATGATTCTGGAAAATGGATACCAGCTTGAAAATGTTAACAAGCAGGTAGAAGAAGTCACAGATTACTGGTTAGAAAATATAACAAGCATAACTGACATGCTCGTGGCTGGTAAAATCAGGACTTTCTAAACAAATTTTAAGTGAAAAGGTATATACAATGTATGATGCTTGAATATACCTCCTTAATCTCTTTTTTTAGCGAATAAGTTTTATATAACCTATATTTTAAATATAATTAGCATAATTTCTAGTAATAGAAAATTTATTTTATAAACATTTAAATTTATAGCGTATAGACCAAATATAAAGTTTCTATGATAGATTTAACCTTTTAAATAAGTTTATTTCTATTTAAATAGTTTAATATATACATTTAGCATATCATGAAAGTTAATTTCTTATAAATTTAAAATAAGTAAATATTTATATTTACTTAGTACAATATTACCCCGTGTGAACTTGATAAGATTAAAAGGGGTGAAAAATTGAAAAGGCAACTATTAATTTTAATTATTTTTTCTATATTAACCTTGATAACGTGTGGAACAGCTTCAGCATCACCCGATTTAGCGGTAACTTCTGTAAATGTGACAAGTAATGTTTCACCAGGCAGTACAGTAACAATAAATGATACTGTGACTAATCAAGGTGATCAAGCAGCAAATGGATTCACTGTAGGCTATTACATACAGGATGAATATGCTGTAGTTAAAAAACCTGCTAGTCAGCGTACTGCGGCCATTTATGAAGATAAAGTAGTCTGGTCTGATTACAGATATGATCAATTAGGAGCAGATATTTACTGGAAAAATATCACAGGCACAGAAGACGGTTATATTTCCACTTTTAGTGGCGGTCAGGCCAATCCTGCAATTTACGGAGACGTAATTGTATGGCAGTATAACTACAGCGGTACTTGGACTATTTTAGGTTATAAAGTCCCAGGCAGAGATGATCCAATTGATCCAAATGTACCAGATATATATCGATTATATACAAGTAATGAGAATCAGATAAATCCTCAAATTTACAATGATAAAATAGTCTGGCAGCAGTATAACTCAACCACCAAAAATTGGGACATATATCTATATGACTTCTCAATTACAGGGGATATTGCAATGCCTAAAGGAAAATGGACCGTCCAGATAACAAAAGACGGTGCTAACCATATTAATCCATATATTAATGGAAATTACATTGTATGGCAGCAAGATAATGGAGACGGTATCTGGAATATATATACATATGATCTTTCTACAGGAGATATAACTCGAGTATGTCAATCTTCAGAAAACCAGACTAATCCTGCACTTTATGGAGATAACGTTGTTTGGCAGCAGTACAATACAACCAGAAAAAACTGGGACATATATATGTACGACCTTTCTAAAGATCCTGCGGATGCTGAAACCCAAATAACCAATAATACATCCAACCAGATTAATCCTGCAATTTACGGGGATAAAATAGTCTGGCAGGACAACAGAAACGGGAACTGGGACATATACCTGTACGATTTAACTCTTGGGATCGAAAGACAGCTAACTATAGACAAAAAGAACCAGATAGACCCTGCTATCTATGATAACAAAGTCGTTTGGACTGATGATAGAAACGGTAATGAAGACATATACATGACAGATGACCTCACATTAGAACCTGAATATACTCGTTACATTTCAAGTCTAGCAGCCGGAAAATCAAATAGTGCACTGACAAATATAACCTTACCATCTGATTTAAAAGCAAACGTCAATTATTACATAATAGCTATGGTGGATGCAGCGTACGATAACAGCGTTTCTGAATCTAACGAAAACAATAATATAAAATTCAGCGGTGCAATGATTGTACCTGATGCCGACCTCACAATGCCTTCAGTATCTGGGCCTGCTACAGCTCAAACAGGCGGATCAATGATAGTAGTAAATACTGTGAAAAATATAGGGACCAAAAACTCAAATCCAGTCCACGTCTATTTCTATCTCTCAAAAGACGGCACTACACTTGATAAATACTTAGGATCTCGATATATATCAGGAGGCCTCAAAGCCGGTGCATCCAGTACATCGTATACAAATCTTACAATTCCATCCAATATCTTTGGAAGCTATTATATCATAGCAGTAGTTGACCCTCTAAATGAAACATGCGAAACAAACAAATTAAACAATATAGTGGCATCTTCAACTACTACAAATATATGTACTCCAGATCTTGTTATTACATCAATAAGCACCGGGACAACCACATACAAAAGAGGAGACAAAATAACCATCCAAAACACAGTGAAAAACCAGGGAAGCTCCACATCAAAAGGTTTCTATGTTAACTTCTACCTCTCAAATGACAGCACCATTACCACATCTGACACCTACCTAGGACAAAGATACATATCAGGAGGTCTCAACGCGGGCATATCAAATATAGAATACACAAACTTTACAATCCCATATGATGCGTCTGGAAATTACTATATCGGGGCGATAGTTGACTCAACCAATGCAGTATTTGAATCAGACGAATCAAACAATATAAAAGCATTCTCAACTACCATAGAAGTATGTTCACCTGATCTTGTTATTACATCAATAAGCACTGGGACAACCACATACAAAAGAGGAGACAAAATAACCATCCAAAACACAGTGAAAAACCAGGGAAAAATTTCATCAGGAGGATTTTATGTTAACTTCTATCTCTCAAATGACAGCACTATTACCACATCTGACACCTACCTAGGACAGAGATATATCTCAGGTCTTAACGCAGGTGCATCAAATACAGAATACACAAACTTTACAGTCCCATCCAGCCTATCGGGAAGCTATTATATTGGAGCAATAGTTGACTCAACCAATGCAGTATTTGAATCAGACGAATCAAACAATATAAAAGCCTATTCAAACACTATAAACGTAGTCCTTCCTGATCTTGTAGCTTCATCAGTAAGTGCAGGATCAACTTCGTACAGAAGAGGAACTACAATGACTATTAAGAACACAGTGAAAAACCAGGGAAAAATTTCATCAGGAGGATTTTATGTCAAAATTTACATCTACCGAAACTATAAAGGCAAAATAACTTCCACATACCTTGGTAGACGATACATTAGTTCACTTAAAGCAGGGGCATCAAATACAGCGTACACTAAATTAACTATACCTTCAACTATAGCAAAAGGACTTTACTACTGTAAGATGGTAGTCGATTCAGAAAACAATGTAGCAGAGTCAAGTAAATCAAACAATGCAATTAGCAGCGGAACATGGGTGAATATATTTTAAATCAGGGATCTCAAGCTAGCTTGAGAAAAGGGGCAAATACCTCCCCCTAAATTCTTTATTATATCCCTCAATATTTTAATTTTTAAAATAATATATATTAAAACTAAATTTAAACTTTTTTTAAAGGTAAATATAAAAAATTAGCATATAATTACAAATAAATCTTAATTTTAAGCTAAAATTTTTCAGTATAATACCTATGTCTCTAAAGACATAGGTAAATTACTTAATTAATGGCCATCCACTCAATCTTCCCAAAATGAGAGTGGCAATTCATCCTTTTTTATAACTTATTAATAAGCTTTTCGGTAAAATTATAATTTTTATAAGAATTGACGCCCCATTTGAGAGTTCAAACAAGAGGGTGATCGGGGCGCCATAATTAGTATAGTGATATTATATAAAAATTAGTAGGTGTAACATCCCCCCGGAGGCGATACGATCAGTATTAAAAATAGTATCGTTGTAATAGGGGATGCACTACTAGTTAAGATTAAAGGTATTTATATCTTTTTCTATTTCGCAAAAAAAATACTATTACCTCAAAAAATATGCGTTAACTTTTAAATATCTGCGAATCAGATATAGATCAAGAATAAATTAATGAAAAAAATGTAATGAAGTACAAAAATTTTTACAGAAAACTGATTCTTATATTTAATTTATAAATACCGCAAGGAGAATGAAAATGCCAATAAAAGAGGCCAAGAGATCATACGATACAAAGCTTATAGAAAACGATATTCAAAAGTTTTGGAATGAAAACAGTATATATCAAAAAACAGATAAATTAAGAGAGAATAGCCCTAAATTTTCATTTTTAGACGGCCCTCCTTATTGTAGTGGTAAAATACACCTGGGAACTGCATGGAATAAGACCATAAAAGACACTTTTTTACGCTTTAAAAGCATGTCAGGTTTCAACCTGCGTAGACAGGCTGGATGGGATACTCACGGACTTCCTATAGAACATAAAGTAGAAGGATTACTCGGTTTAAAAAGTAAAAAGGAAATTGAAACTAAAATAGGAATTGCCAATTTTGTAGAAAAGTGTAAGGAATTTGCAATCGAAAATAAGGCCCTCATGACCGAACAATTTAAAATGCTGGGCGTATGGATGGACTGGGATAACCCTTATGTTACTTTTGATACCAAATACATGGAATCCTGCTGGTGGACCCTGAAGAAAGCAAATGAGAAAGACCTTCTTATAAATGACCTCCGAGTTATAACATGGTGCCCTCGATGTGAAACAGCACTTGCACTTGCAGAAATCGATTATGAAAATAAAGAAGACCCTTCCATTTATGTTAAATTCCCATTAAAAGAGTCTGAAAACGGCAATGAATACGTGCTTGTATGGACAACAACACCATGGACTCTCCCTGCTAACATGGCAGTATGTGTACATCCTGATTTTGATTATGCTTATGTTGATATTAACGGCGAAGTTTATATAATGGCAGAAGCCCTTGTTAGCTCTTTATTTGAAGATCAGGATTATGAAATTCTTAAAACAGTGAAAGGTAGTGATCTTGAAGGTCTTGAATATCAACACCCACTTATAGATGAAATACCTGTCCAAAAAGAATTTACGCACAAAATACTTCCAGGAGAACATGTAACTTTAACAGAAGGTACTGGTTGCGTTCATACCGCTCCAGGTCACGGTCCAGACGACTTTGATATTGGTAAAAAATACGGCTTACCAATATTCTGCCCAGTAGACGAAGCAGGGCTTTTTAAAGAAGAAGCTGGAAAATATGAAGGTGAATTCGTAAAAGAAGCTGACCCTTATATCATAGCTGATTTAGATGTGCACGGTTTACTCTTTAAAGAAGGGGTAATTGATCACAGGTACGGATTCTGCTGGAGATGTAAAACTCCCATTATATACCTTGCAACACAGCAGTGGTTCCTTAAAGTTACAGACATTAAAGACAAAATGTTATCAGAATTAGACCACGTGGAATGGGTTCCAGAATGGGCTGGTGAAAGCAGGTTCCGTAACTGGGTTGAAAATGCAAGAGACTGGACAATATCAAGGCAGAGATACTGGGGAATTCCAATTCCAATCTGGAGATGTGAAGACTGTGGAGAAATAACAGTTATAGGGTCCATCGACGAGTTAAAAGAGAAAACAGTTAAAGGAACTCTCGAAGGAGATTTCATACACAGACCTTATGTTGATGAAATTACAATCCAGTGCGAATGTGGGGGAGACATGAACCGTGTCCCTGACGTTTTAGATGTATGGATAGACTCAGGAGTAGCAGGATGGGCAGCTCTACATTATCCAGAAGAAAAAGAAATGTTTGATGAATGGTTCCCTTACGATTTCATAACAGAAGGACATGATCAAACTAGAGGATGGTTCTATTCACAATTAGGGTGCGGAGTAATATCTTTTGACAAAGCACCTTATAAAAAAGTTTTAATGCACGGATTTACCCTCGATGAAGAGGGAAGAAAGATGAGTAAATCCCTCGGAAACGTAGTAGCACCAGAAGAAGTCATTGAACAATACGGAGCAGATATATTGAGATTTTATCTACTCTGGGGAAATAAACCATGGGAAGACCTGAAATTTACATGGGATGAGATTAAAAACGTTCAGAAAATGTTCAATATTCTCTGGAATGTTTATGTATTTTCAACTACCTACATGGCAATAGATAATTTCAACCCAACACTGTACACTGAAAAAGATCTTAAATTAAGAGATGAGGACAGATGGATAACTTCACGTGCTAATTCTCTTGCAAAAGAAGTAACAGAAGCTTTAGATTCTTTATATCTCCATAAAGCTACAAGGGCTATAAATCATTTCATACTGGAAGATTTAAGCAGATGGTATGTTAGACTTATAAGAGGACGTACATGGGTTGAAAAAGAAGATCCTGATAAATTAGGGGCTTACTTTACACTTTATAATGCTTTAAAACTTCTAATTAAAACAATGGCCCCAATAACTCCACATATTACCGAAGAAATCTACCAGAATCTCATAAAAGGAGTGGAAGAAGATGCTCCTGAAAGTATACATATGGAAGACTGGGAATTCAATGAAGACCTGATTGATACAGAATTAGAAGAAAATATGGATATCGTCAGAGATATCATAGAAGCATGTGCAAGGGGAAGAGATGTTGCAAGGTACAAACTTAGATGGCCAGTAAGTGAAATTGTAGTTGTTTCTGAGGACAAAAAAGTTTTAAGCGCAGTTGAATCCCTTAAAGCTGTCATAATGGAACAGGCCAATACAAAAGAGATCATAGCAACAGATGAATTTGAAAACCTCAAGATAATTGCAAAACCTAATTTAAAGACCCTTGGACCAAGACTCAGGGGCGATGCACCAAAAGTAATGAAACATCTCACAGAAGCCGACGGATCCGAGATAAAAGCAGTTTTAGATGCTGAAGGAAGTTATTCTGTTGAAGTTGATGACAGAACCATAGAACTTGGTGTTGACGATATCCTATTTGAAACTGAACTTCCAGAAAATCTTGTAAGTGCAGATTTTGATTCTGGAAATGTATTCATAAACACAGAAGTCACAGAAGAAATATTATCCGAAGCAATGTCCAGAGAACTCATAAGAAGAGTTCAAGATATGCGAAAAGACCTTGACTTGGATGTTGAAGCCAATATTCAGGTATTTGTAGAATGTGATGAAGGCTTCAAAGAACTAATTAAACCATTCTTTGACTTTATCTCCAATGAGGTACGTGCTGAAAAACTGAGTTTCGAGGCACAGGAAGGAGATTATACAAAAGAATGGAAGATTGAGGATGAAAATCTCAAAATTACTATCAAAAAGACATAATAATGTTAAAATGTTTTTTTGATCAAACACTCAAAAATTCTATGAATTTTTGGTGCTTGCAAAACCTTTAGTTTTGCAGCCGTGAAAATTGAAACATTCGAAAACCTACGGTTTTCGATGCATCAAAATTTGTAATTTCGATAGATTTTCACATGCCCCGAAAATCTTAGATTCGCCGGTTTGAAAGGTGGAAGATTGAGGATGAGAACCTTAAAATAACCATTAAAAAAACAGAATGAGGTAAAAAAACCTCAAATAACTCTTAAAAATATACAATAATTAAATATAATAACTGCAGCGTGATATCATGACCCTAACAGATTCAGAATGTAAATTTGTAAAAAAAGAATTGGGACGAGACCCCAATTCATTGGAGTATGGTATGCTTGATATAATGTTTTCAGAGCACTGCTCCTATAAAAGCAGCCGTCCTATTTTAAGATTATTCCCGAACGAAGGTAAACGTGTCATTCTTGGCCCTGGAGACGATGCGGGAATTGTTGAACTAACAGATGAACTTGCACTTGTTATTGGAATGGAAAGCCACAACCACCCATCAGCAATTGAACCCTATGGGGGCGCTGGAACAGGTATTGGGGGAATAATTAGAGATATTATTTCAATGGGTGCTAAACCAATCGCATTACTTGATTCATTAAGATTTGGACCTCTTGAAGACCAAAAATCAAGGTACATATTTGAATATGTGGTAAAAGGAATTTCAGACTATGGAAATAGAGTAGGGATCCCAACTGTCGGTGGAGAAATCGAATTTGATGATAATTTCAAATTTAACCCACTTGTAAATGTTATCTGTGCAGGGCTTGTTAAAAAAAGCGATATTGTACTGGGTTCTGCCCCTAATGTAGGCGATATCTTTGTCCTTATGGGAGGTACCACCGGAAGAGATGGAATCCATGGTGTGACATTTGCATCTGAAGAGCTTACAACCGAATCTGAACTTGAAAGCAGGCCTGCAGTCCAGGTAGGGGATCCTTTCACTAAGAAAATGGTTATGGAAGCTACATTTGAAGCACTGGATAAAATTGACGTGGTCGGGCTTAAAGATTTAGGCGGCGGCGGTCTAACATGCTGTGTTTCAGAAATGGCCGCTAAAGGCGGAAACGGGGCTGAAGTAGAACTTACAACGATTCCACTTAGAGAAGAAGGAATGACACCCTATGAAATAATGCTTTCCGAGTCCCAGGAAAGAATGGTTTTTGTTGTAAACCCTAAAGATGTGGACGCGTTAATGGAAATATTCAATAAATATGAACTTCCAGCAGCAGTTATTGGCAAAGTCACAGATACCGGCAGGTTAGTTTTGAAGAAAGAAGGAGGAATTATAGCAGATGTTCAAACAGAACTTCTCTCAGATCCTCCAGTTGTTAACAGGGAATCATGTAATCCAAAAGAAGAAGGATGCGGACCGTCTGAAACTGCTGAATATCAAGAAGTAGAAGATATCGATTCTCAGGAAGCTCTTCTCAAACTTCTCTCTTCACAGAACATTGCAAGTAAAAGCTGGGTTTACAGGCAGTACGATCACGAAGTACAGATTAGAACTGTTATTAAGCCTGGTGATGATGCAGCAGTTCTTAGAATTGATGATAAAAAAGCTATTGCACTTACATCAGACTGTAACAGTATACACACCAAACTCGATCCATACCATGGAGGAGCAGGAGCAATTGCAGAAGCCATAAGAAACGTTGTTTCTATGGGTGCTGAACCGGTGTGTGTTGTTGATTGCCTGAACTTCGGAAACCCTGAAAAGCCAGATGTTTTCTGGCAGTTTAAAGAATGTATCAAAGGAATGTCAGATATTGCAAATAAATTTGAAACTCCTGTAATAAGCGGTAACGTTAGCTTTTACAACGAAACTGAAGGAGTAACTGTAAATCCTTCCCCAGTTGTGGGTGTTGCAGGACTAATGGATATAAAAGACATTAGAACCATGGATTTCAAAAATGAAGGCGATAAGATCATATTAATAGGAAAAACTTATCCCGAGCTTGATGGTTCCCAATACCACAAAGAAGTCTTTGATGTTGTCCAGGGAAAATCTCCAAAGGTGAATATGGACGCCGAATTTGAATCTGCAGAGGCAGTTCTAAAAATAATCCGTGAAGATGAAAATGATGCTGTAACAGCAGTTCATGATTGTTCAGCTGGAGGAATAGCCGTTGCAGTTGCTGAAATGGCAATCTCAAGTGATCTTGGAGCAACCGCGGACATTTCAAAAGTGCCCAAAGATAATGATATGAGCGATGCTGAAGCACTATTTTCAGAGTCCAATGCAAGATTCATTGTTACAGTTAAAAGCGAATATGCCGATGAAATATTAAGCAAAATAAAAGCTCCTGCAGCAGTTATCGGAGAAGTTGGAGGTAAAACTTTAACTATTAACCAGAATCTGATAAATGTAGATATTGAAAATCTCAAAGAATCATATTATGGAGTAATAGAAAAATTCATGGCTTAATTTAAGCATGATACAAAATTTTACGGCCTGATGATATGGAAAAAGAAAATTTCAGACAGTTGATTCATGCATCAGGTATTTTTATTGTTTTTGTAAATATTTTTTTAAGCCCCATCATTGCCATACTCACGTGTATAGCAATTGTGATTATTGTAGAAGCTATTTTTAGAATCGATGAAAATAGAAAAGTATTCTTCTTTTCTTTTATTTTAAGGAAATGCAAACGAAAAAATGATGAACGCGGTTTTGTCTATTTCTTTATTGGAATTATACTGACACTTTACTTATTTAAATTTAACATAGCCATCGCCAATGCTGCAATATTGATTTTCTTACTGGGAGATTCTGCATCAACCATATTCGGAAAAAGATTTGGAAAAAGACCATTACCCTTCAATGAAAGAAAAACTGTAGTGGGAACATCTACATTTTTTATTGTGGCATTAATCAGCGCATTAACTCAACTTCCACTGATTCCTGCATTAGTTGGAGCAGTATGTGGTGCTATAACTGAAGCATACAGCCCTATAGATGACAATATTCCAATTCCAGTGATAGCTGGTATTGCAATGAGTTTAGTAGTATACCTTATATAGTAAAGAGATGAAACAATTAATTTCAATATGGAAGTAATCATGATATACAATGAATAATTAAATTAAGCCGGTGAAATATTGCGTCTAAACAAGTTAAACATCATTGGAATCATTATGATTCTTTTTGCAGCATTACTTGCTGTTACAAGTTTCCTGGACAGTACCATCCTAACAATTACATATCATCTTATGGAAGGGTCATCTAAAGGCAAATCTATGATTCTTTTTGCCGTTATGGGCAGTATATTATTATTTTACCCTTTATTCCAATCAAAAGGATTAATTGGAAAGAGAATATCATCACTGAGCCCTAGCTTAAAAATAGATGCCCAAAAATATCTTAAATTTACCATAATAACTATATTCTTTACATATATAGTTGGACTGCTCATTGAAGTCTGGATAAGAATAAAACTTGGCGTGTCCCTTTTCACCATGTTCGTGTCTTATAATGGAAATGAATTCAGCACAACTGCATTAACACATAGTCATGCGTTTAAATCAGTTTTAGGCTATGTAATTCACTCGATGGGAATACACGTTTCTTCAACTATAAATACAGGAGTCCCACTGGCACAGTATACTGTTCCATTCTCACTTATCATCTTAATTACATTCCCGCTGATTTATATAGCCGGAATTATTGCACTGAGCGAAAAAAGAGACCTTTATAAAGTGCTGCTCGCATTTTTCCTGACCCTATCACTTATTACAATGCTTGATGGAGGAATGCTTGATTACCCTGCATGGATTGCTCTTGCTGGTCTCCTAATAATTTATTATATCAGCAAAAAACCTTTTTCACCGCGAGATTTATATAAGCCAGCTCTCATAATGGCCTTGATTATTATTCTCAGGGTTTCAATCAGCGTATTTGGATCTAATACTGATTTCCATGAATTAACAATTATAGACCCTGTAGACAACATAAGCCTAAATGGTTACGATGTTTTAAGTATTCAAAAAGAAGGAAATAAAACAATAGTTGAATTACCTGGGGATCTATCTGATAAACCGCTTTTACTCAAATTGATTCCTGATTTAAAAGGCCAGTGCAGCGGATTTGCGCTTTCATGGAATTATAAAGCTTGGGTGTGACTCAATCCTGCAGAAATTTTATTTTTGGCCTGAATATTCCACATTAAAATAAGATTTTACATGCTACCTTGTGGTAAAAATTAATTTAAAAAAAACTAAAAAACAGAAGAAATAATATTATTCAAGATAAGTTTCACTGATATTTTTTCCCATTTTGATCATGCGTTCATTGAATTCAATGAACTTGCTTAAAATCTCTTCTCGACGCTCTAAAACTAGCCTAACCAGTTGATATTCAGTGGAGATTCTTAAATCTTTAAAGAACACAGATCCAGTATCTCTTATAACCACTATATCCCCTTCAGCCACGCGCAGCCTGTAAGAAGTGTTAGCGATGATTTCTATTTCATCTCCATCCTTTGTATAACTATTTACTATTTCTGCAATTCTATTCAGCTCATCATATATCCTGCTTTCAATCTCCAAGCGTTCTTCATGTAATTTTTTAAGATCTTCAGACATGATACCACAAGAATAAATTTATATTAAAAATATTTAAATCTTTGTTAAATATTTAAGAAATAATTAAAATTAAAAGCTATAGCTATTATTTATACGCTAAAACAGATTTATTATTATATATTTTAAAATTTTGTGGTCTAACTATAATTTAAAAATCCTGTAATCCATTTAAACTATCAAAATATTAAATTTAAGATATAAATAAGAATTTAGAGCCTTATAGCCCTTTCATGTCTAAAGTATGTTACAGCCAGTGCAAAAATTAATGTAGACACTAAAATCGCAGGAATGAAAAAAAACATAATATTCCATGGGACAGCTGGAGTTGAAGATAATTTAACCATTAAAACTGTGGGAATAATATTTAAAATTCCTTCAAGATACGGCATTTTTATAAAGAGAGGCATGAAAAAGACAAATGTTGCAAACATTAAAGCAAGCGTTATAGCTGAATTTGCTTCTTTAGTACTGTCAACAAGCATTGAGATCAATATTCCAATCCCTATAAATGCTAAACCGACGAAAATGAGCATGAAAATTAAAACAAATACATTATAAATAGGAACCCCAAGTAAATTCAGTAAAATGATCCATGCAATACTCTGAACCAGCGAAAATGAAAGGATAGGTAAAATTTTTCCAATTACTACCATTGAACTTGAAATAGGGGTCATAAGCAGCATTTCAAATGTTTTCCTCTCTTTTTCCCCCACAATACTATCTGTTACTATGTTACTTGCAAGGAAAAATGGAAGGAGAAGAACAAATGGAACTATGAATCCATACATTATTTCCACAAAGTAAGAAGTATTTAAGGCTAATTTCGCTATGTTATCCTCATTAATATTTATTTGATTTAAAATCACAGGATTTTCAATTTTCTGGATCATTTCTTTACTTATTCCTGCAGATTGCAGTTTCTTTTCTAATTTAAACTTATTTACAGCATCACTTATCTTTTCAGATACTATTGGGTAAAAAGGATTAGATGTATCTGATTGAACAACTATATCCTGTTTTGGAGAAGATGAAACCGTAACTACTGCAATTAATTCTGATCCAAGCAATTTATCAGCTTTACTCATATTTTTGAAATAGACTACATTTAATTTTTGGGCACTTAGATCATTTGCAATTGTTGAATTTTTTAAATCTTCAGAAATTCCCACTGTAAGATGGGATGTAACTCCGAACTTATCCAGAAGCCCAGGATCAGTTATAACAGCACTCCCTACCCCTAAACCAAATGCTCCAAGAATTATAAATATCTGAACAAAAACAACCATGATGTAAATTCGGTTGGTTAATATATCTTGAGCTTCTTTTTTTGCAAGTGCTATTACCTTCATTTTATCTCCTGTAAATTATGAATGATTAAATTCATATGTACATCTTTTTAGTTAATTTTCCTAAAAGCCCGGTGGCTTAATATGTACATAAAATTCATATTTAATTCGCCTTTGAAATATTCTTAATACCCAATAATTCAAGGGCCAACCTTACTATACCTGGCCTTGGCCCAAACATTATATCGTCTCTTTCAAAGAGTTTTATTGTAATCCAATACGATATGGCGCTTATAATAAGTATAGAACTGATTGGAATCATTAAATCTGTCATAGAGACGGAATCGCCTGAAAACAGCCGCATTACAAGGGTCATTGGAGAGATGTTAGCTGCGGCTGACTTACTTGAGATATAAGCAAGGGCAGGGATCACGAGAAATCCGACAATCCCAATATAAATAAAGCTTAATCCAATCCCTGCCTCTTTATAATTCTTAGAATATGCTGCTATGACACTTGTTATCCCTACGATCGGAATAGAGGTTAATATAATCACTAAATAAACTAAAATAGGATTTTTAAGGTCAAAACCTGCCACTAAAAGTATAAGAATCCATAGTGCTACTTGAACAGCTATTACTAAAACTACTGCCAAATTTTTTCCAATTATAATTTCTCCATGGCTCAAAGGCATTGCTATCAATATTTCTCCTGTTTTTCGCTCCTTTTCACCTACAATACTGTCTATGATCATATTTCCAAAAAGGAAAAGGGGAAGAAAAAGTAGTATTGAAACCATCATTTTTTTAATAAGCTGTAATGGTAAGGACTCTCCTTTTTTTTCCTCCCTAACATCTGGTTCAATTGTACTTGTGGAAGGGACCAGTGAACTTATCCATTGATTAGAGATAGAAGAAGAAATAGCTTTAGCTGTAGAATTTACCTCCTCAGTCACCACACTCCTCTTCGGATCGGCATAATCAACAAACAGATTTAAAGTGATAGGTTGGAAAGTATCTATTTTACCGATAGAATTTTCAGGAACAATCAACGCAGCTGTGGCCTTACCACTTTTAACCTGGTTTACCGATTCATTACTTCCGAGTGGAGTTATACCAAGAACTTCGTGATTTAATTGTTTTTCAAATAAGCCACTTGTATCTGAAACGCCGATTGAAGCGAAGTTTGTCAAAGAGGGAGACAATGTAACACCGTTTTCAGATTCTATATTGCCAATGAACATGTTTAAGAAAACTATCATTAAAACTAAGACAGAAAGCTGCATTAAAAAGATCATCAAAAACTTTCTGCTCGAGAGGGTATTTTTAAACTCCCATTTAGTTATAGTTGAAAATCTCATAATAAAACCCTGAAATATCTATTTCACAGCATGAATGAATACATCCTCAAGTGACGGCTCTTTAGTATTTACAGATACTACATTATGTCCAATCAGGCTAACTATGTCTGAAATATCTTCTTTAGAATTTAAAGATACTTCCAGATTTTTACCCTTTAAGTTTACATTTTCTACAGAATTAAAATTAAGAACTTTATCAGTATCTATATCTGCATGGTTCATTTTTATCTGGAGTATAGTTTGGCCGTGAATCTTTGCCTTAAGATAATCAGGAGTGCCCATATCCCTGATTTTACCCCCACTTAAAATCGCGACCCTATCACAAAGCGCATCAGCTTCTTCCATGTAGTGAGTGCACAAAATTATGGTCTTCTCACCTTTAAGGCCTTCTATAAAACTTCTAATTGAAAGTGCAGTAGCAGGGTCCAGTCCCATTGTAGGTTCATCAAATATAATGATCTCTGGATCATGGATTAAAGCCCTTGCAATACCAATTCTTTGACGTAATCCCTTTGAAAATGTGTTTATTTTATGTTCTGCACGATTTTCCATTCCTACAAGCTCAAGAAGCTCATAAACTCTATCGTTAAGCTTTTCTTTTGGGACTCCATAAAGTTCACCAAAATATCTAAGCAGATCGCGTGCTTTAAACCTTTCATATAAATTTGGCTCCTCTGGAAGGTACCCTATCATTGATTTAGTTGTAATTGGATCTTCCAGAACATCGTGTCCACCAACGAAAACCGTCCCCATATCTGGTTTCAATATACCACATATTATCCGTATTGTAGTGGTCTTTCCAGCCCCATTTGGCCCTATGATCCCTAAAAGCTCCCCTTTCTTAATATTCAGGCTTAAATTATCTAATGCCTGTATTTCACCAAAATATTTAGTGAGGGAGTCTATTTTAATCATATCTTCTTTTAAGTCCAAAGTCTAACCCCTTAAAAACCTTGTTTTTATGTTCGGAAATTCATAGAATTTTCCTCAACTTAGCGTTTGAAAGTTAATTCTTAATTTGTACTGTTTAACTATTTAGAGATATTGATTAGATGTGTTATCAATATTAATAGTTTATACAAATCTGACAAACAGAAAGCAACTCCTTGTTTAATATTTGATACTATCCAACTTTTTATTGCAATATTTAATCAAATAATAACTTTAAAAGTGGTAACACAAAACATTAATAATAAAAAATACTTAAATTATCTTATTTGTAAAAAACGTTCTTCAAGTGTATTTCTCCTTAATTAGATTTATAAAAGCGTGGTAAAATGGAAAATGAAAATAAATATAAGAAAGCCGCTTTTGCAGCAGGCTGTTTTTGGGGTATTGAAGAAACCTTTAGGACTACAAAAGGTGTCATATCTACTGCGGTAGGTTACATGGGAGGTCATACAGAAAATCCGACCTATGAAAATGTTTGCTCTGGAAGAACTGGCCATGCGGAAACAGTAGAATTGACCTATGATCCTTCAGTAATCACCTACAATGAATTACTGGATATTTTCTGGAAGATCCATGACCCCACAACGCTTAACAGACAGGGGCCAGATATAGGTGAACAGTACAGATCTGTAATTTTCTACTACGACAGCGAGCAGGAAAAAGCAGCACGTGCTTCAAAGGAAGAACTTCAACAATCTGGTATGTATAATCAAGATGTTGTAACCGAAATTGTACCCGCAGATAAATTCAAATTTTACATGGCTGAAGATTACCACCAGCAGTATTTGAAAAAAAGAGGACGCAGCAGCTGCAGGTTCTAAAAAATTTGAGTATAAAAGAGTTAACTAATTTGTTTTTTAATATTTTTATAACTTCATTTTCTTTTTTCCGCAGCTTAGCGAGACCGTCCAAAAATCGATGATTTTTTGAGTGATAGAGTTAATACAAAATAGTGATTTTTGACATAAATTACAAGTGTATTACAAAAATACTATTTAGGAAGAACTTAGATAATTTCCAGACATACATTGCAAGTGTATAACGAATTAATTCAAAAATACTGGTTTTCAATAAGTACAGTCTCTGCCACTTAAAATTACTCCAAATAATTTTCCACTATGGCATCAACTATACACGGTGCATTCCATCCTACGATATCTACAGCAGCTTCTTCAAGCTCAGGAGGTACATTTTCCATACCGTAAGGCCTGATGACAATTATGGGCTTTTCTAATTTATTTGCAATGTCTATTTGCTTCTTTATAATATCTTTATACTTATTGTACAGCCCTGAAAGAATTATTACAATCCCTACAGGCATTATCTGTTCTTGAAGCTCTTCTCCAGTGATCTTATCTTTTTCAAGTATCCCATAGTTTTTAAACTCAAAATCATGTGCTGCTGCCAATTTCTCAGTAAACGTGTTATATTCTTCCTCATTTTGACCTATATGGCTTATAAATATGTTATATAATTTTGATTCTGATTCAAACATTTCATCTACCTACAATTTAATGATAATGATCATTAATAGAAATTATGGATAAAATTAGTAATTTATTTTTTGATTTAAAAATAGAAATACTTAAAATCTAAAAAGAGGTAAAGGGTTTAAAACGATCTTCACCTCTTAAACCGTAGCTCAGCCCTAAAGAATCATGGATTTAACTGCATGTATTATACAATTAAATAATTATATCCATAAGCTCTGTAAGGAACTGTTTTCCACTTTCCGTTTTGGTATAGTTGAACTGATCTGTGCCTGCTGGAATAACTTGTCGCGTATTGAATTACTCTTGATTTGTAGCCTGCAGCTTTGAATTTATTGTTTAAATATGCACTGTATGCCCAACAATCACCTGCATGGTATTTAACTAAACCAGAAGCAGTACTAACTCCACTTCGGTAGCCGTATCCTGCAGCTGATTTCATAATTGAGTTTAATTTTGGGTCGCTGAATGTATCTGCTTTACCGCTTGATGTATAAGATGAACTACTGGAACTTGATGCTGCTTTAACTGTACTGGTTTTGTATTTATAATAATATTTCCAGGTATATTTCCAAGTGTACTTCCATGTGTAGTACCATCTACCGTGGGATTTATACCAATGTTTATACCAGTGTTTGTACCAGTGCTTATACCATACTTTAACTTTTACACTGGACGCTGCATTCACCTTCAAAACGTCTTTGTGTTCGTTTAGACCAATTTGAGCATTATCATCCGATGCACTTTGGTCCGATGCCCCCACCGCAGAGGGCAAAATGCTTATTGCCATAGCTACTGCTATTAGCAAAGCATACATAGATTGTCGCTTAATTATACCGCCTCCGTGTCCAAAAGTATTAATACACCTACGTAGTACTTCTTGGACAAAACAATAATCAACTTACAGCATATATAAATGTTTTGGTTTTTTTGTCGAAAAAAAGCCCTTATAACTCTCTTTTTTAGATTTAAGACTCTCTTAAAGTGTATTTAAATGTCGAATTACAGATTAGTGCGTTTAGTTTGTATTTTTACTAAATTAGCTCTAATTAAACCCCATTTGGAAAAATTGTCACTAATTGATGCTATTATACATCTAAATTACACGTTCAAATTATGTATAGTATTTACTATCAAGTTCATTCATACATATAATCCCTATAAACACATAAATGACAAAAATACAATCTAAAATACGCTATTTACAGAATTAACCATTAAACACATGTTATAACAGAAATGATACAAAATTTCATATTTTCCAAATTAACAGAAAATTTTATTATTTAAAATGCCCTTCCAAAGTCGGATTTATAGTACAGTCAACCACATAAAACTATAACTTACATACAATCATATACATAACTACTTTTTATACTCAAAATCCATTACAATCAAATTGTGGAAGTAGACTGAAATGTTCATATCTGAATTGATACCAGTTAAGGATGCACTAAAAATCATAGACAACATTGAAATTAAACTCGATATTGAAAGGATTCCTCTTGAAGAAGCATATAACAGAGTCCTTGCAGAGGATATAAAAGCACTTTTAGATTCTCCCTCCTTTGATAGATCTGCTATGGATGGTTATGCCGTAAAAGCTGAAGATACATTCGGATCTTCTGAAACCAGTCCTGCATATTTAAAAGTTGTAGATAGAATAGGTGCTGGCGATACATCAAAAATAGTTTTAAAGCAAGGGGAAGCTATAAAAATCGCTACTGGGGCGCCGATACCAGAAGGTGCAAATGCAGTTGTCATGGAAGAGTATACCTACGAAGAAAACAATGATTTAGAAGCTTCAAAAACATTATTTCCAGGGGAAAATGTTGCTCCATTTGGAGAAGATTTTAAAAAAGGCGATGAACTCCTAAAATCAGGGGAACTCTTAAGACCACAAGATATTGGAATAATAACGTCTGCAGGCCATGATACAGTAAATGTATTTAAAAAGCCCAAAATAGGCGTGATAACTACTGGAAACGAACTTGTAATGTCTAAATCAGATATCGAAGGGGCCAAAATTATAAATTCAAATTATTATACCTTAAAAGCACTCGTTGAAAGTACCCTTGCAGTTCCAGAACTTACCCATTGTGTTGACGATGCGCAAAAAGTAAAAGGACAAATTGAAACATTTTTAGAGTCATGTGATGCCATAATAACCACTGGCGGCACTGCAATAAGTAAAGGAGACGTTGTGGTAGATGTGGTTGATGAAATGGGAGAAGTTTTAATTCATGGAGCGGGCATAAGACCTGGAAAGCCCTTTGGATTTGGAGTAATAAATGGAACCCCAATATTCATGCTTTCAGGGTATCCTGTAGCTTCAATGGTGCAGTTCGATATTTTCACTCGTAATTACCTTCTTAAAATGCAGAATATTCATAAAGAGTTCCCCATCATTAAAAAAACAGCATCCAGGAAAATTGCATCAACACTTGGCAGAACAGATTATGTTAGAGCAAAAACAGAAGGCAGTTTAGTACAGCCCCTTAAAATAGATGGATCTGGAATTATAAGATCTATGGTTGAATCTGACTGTTATATATTGATAGAAGAAAATGTTGAGGGTATAAACGAAGGCGAAGAATGTGACGTTTTACTTTACGATTCGTTAAAGGTATAACTAATTAGATTCATAGTTAAATTTTCAGACTGACAAAATTTATAATTAATATCATTGTGCAAATAAATATTAATAAATACTTGCTTTATTATATGAATTTAAAGGTGATTAAGTGGACGCTTTACAGTTTTATGCTATTGCATTTATTGTTATTTGGGCTGTAGCCCTTTTATTCAGAGATAAACTAAAAATTGAGATAAGTGGCCCTATTTTAATGAGGAAAACCACTCGACTCAGGGATTTTATTGACTCTATTGCTCAAAAGAGTCCCAGGTTCTGGCGATGGAGCATGAATATTGGAGTGCCCATATGCGTGTTCTTTATGATTTTAAACCTCCCACTGCTTTTATACTCACTGGGAACTATCATACAAAACATATTTGCCGTCCAGGGACCATCAACAGTATCCAGCGTTGGTATTGCAATCCCAGGGGTCAGCATTCCAGGATCATCTTTTAATGTCCCCTTAGTATACGGGTTAATTGGACTTGTAGTTGTTATAGTTGTTCATGAATTTGCACATGGAATCCTGGCAAGAACTGATGGAATTAAAATCAAGTCAATAGGACTGCTTATGCTTGCAGTTATACCTGGAGCATTTGTTGAACCAGATGAAGAAGGGATTAAAAAAGCATCAAGACTTACAAAGCTCAGAATTTATGCTGCAGGATCTATGTCTAACATAGTTGTAGCGTTTATTGCATTTTTACTTCTAACTGCATTATCGTCTTTTTTCATTGCCCCATCTTTCCATCCTCAAGGAGTAGAAGTCCAGAATACCATGCCAAATACTCCAGCTTATGGAGTTCTACAAAATGGAATGGTTATAACTCATGTTAACGGCTATGAAGTGACGAATTTAACCACATTTACTGATATATTAAGCACTAAAATTAAACCCGGTGAAGAAGTTAACATTACGACTAACCAAGGGACGTTTAAACTTAAAGCAACGGCAAACTCAAACAATACAAACCATGCTTATCTAGGAGTAATTGTACAAAACCATTTGACTGTTAATCAAGATGTTGCCAGCAAATACGGAGATACAATACCATGGTTCCTTTACAGTTTATACTGGTTGTTCTACTGGATATTCTTCTTAAACATTGGAATCGGGACTTTTAATTTACTTCCTGCAAAACCACTTGACGGAGGACTTATGCTGGAAGAGATATTATCCTCTAAAATGTCAGAGGACCTGGCAAACAGAATTACAAATTCAGTCTCCGTATTCTCATGGATGATAGTTGTAATTCTAATAGGAGCAACTATTATACCTGCAATAGCTTAAGTATAGCTTAATAAAGCTATATTACTTATTTTTATTTTTTCTTTTTATGTTTTATTGCGTCCTCAAAAGCCTCTTTATGGAAATTAGATGCCATATCCTTTTTACACTCGTCATCGGCGAATAGTCTCATTTTAGGAGCCCTGCAAGGATAATGCTGCAACCTGAGACCTGCTTTAACAGGTACATCTTCTAAATCCTGCCCTATCATTTCTTCAGCTACAAAATATGTTGAGCCACATGGAGAAGACCTTAAAACTTCTATATCAACAATTTTATCTCCCTGGCAGTTTACCCTAACAATTGGCCTTCCAAATTTGGATACAAACTCATCAAATACAGGATTGCCATTTTCTTGAAGATCACACATATTTTCAGGGCATGTAACATTTCCCAATCTTTCAAGCTGATTTTTAAACCCTTCTCCTCTCCAGGCAGCCACGATTACCCACCCTACCTTATCATGGATCATTTCAACAAGGTCAAGAGCAAGATCTGGATGAAGAACATAAGTTATCAGCATATCTACACCTTCCAGCCGTTTTAATGCATCTTCAGGTATCTCAATTTCATCTGCAAACATGGATACAGGTGGTTCAAGCTCAATAAAATCTGTGTCAAATTCTTTACTTATATATTCATATGCACGTTCTCCGTACGGGCCATCTGTAGCTATTGCAACTTTTAACATCTTTTCAATCTCCTAAAACAGTCCCCATTTATATAAATTCAAGTTATTTTACTAAATCTTCAATTAAACCAACAATTTCTGGATTAATAAGTTTATAGTGTATCCATACCCCTTCTTTACGTCCTTTTATAAACCCTGCATTTTTAAGTACATTTAAATGATGTGAAATAGTTGATTGAGGCTTTTCAAGAGCCATAATTATTTCACAAACACACAACTCCCTGTCCTGCAATAAATAAAGTATTTTAAGCAGGGTGGGTTCTGAAATTGCTTTAAATTGATCTGATCTGACTTCAAAAGTTTCATCAGAAGGAACTTTAGATAAAATTTCCTTTAAATTCTCAATTTGCCCACTGCATGGTTCGCCTTTACCGTTTATCTCACAGGTTTTCATGACATACATCTCATTTTAACTGCCTTAATTTGAACACTGGTGATCTTTCCCACTAATCTCTCATCCATATTTGGCTCTGTGAAAAAGTGCTGTTCAACAATTTGAATGTCTTTAAATCCTGCGTCTTTTATTGTATCTAAATAATCCTGCTTTTCCATAGCCCCCGCAATACAGTTAGACCATGCATCAAAACTGCGTTTAATTTCTTCAGGTATATTTCCCTCTGTCACCAGATCTGATACTAAAATACGCCCTCCGGACTTTAAAACTCTAAAAGCTTCTTTATATGCAGCAAATTTATCAGGTGTAAGATTAATTACACAATTACTTATAATAACATCTATCGAACCACCCTCAATGGGTAAATTTTCTATTTCTCCCAGTTTAAATTCAACATTTTCATATTTACCTTCTTCAGCATTTTTACGGGCAGTTTCTACCATTTCTTCAGTCATATCTACTCCAATGACTTTACCTGATTCACCGACCTTGTTTGCTGCAAGAAAAACATCTATTCCCCCTCCAGATCCAAGGTCTAATACTGTTTCACCTTCTTTAAGATCTGCAAGTGCAGTAGGATTGCCGCACCCAAGCCCAAAAACAGCTTCTTCAGGTATACTTTTAATATCTTCCAGGGCATACCCTGCAGCTTTAGCCTGTTCAATTGTTAAATCAACTCCAGAGCAGCAAGAACAATAAGATTCCTCTTTTGTCGCTATTTTTGAGTATCTACCCTTTACAAACTCCTTAATTTCTTTTCCATCCATTATATGCACCATGTCAATAAGTTTAATTCCATATATCCAAATATATGGATATATTAAATATAAAATTATTGATTTTTCATATAAAAAACAACAAAAATTCAAGCTTATATACTTTGAACTTACAAAATTCATAGTGTCTAATTCCGAAAGGTGAAAAAATAAATGAAAATAGCAATAGTAGGTGCTGGAGCCGGTGGGCTTTCAACAGCCTCTAACATAAGAAAATACAATAAAGATGCGGAAATAACTGTAATTACCATGGGAAAACATATTGCTTATTCCCCTTGCGCTATCCCCTATGTTTTAGGTGGGGAAGTAGAGAATTTTAAGGATATCATTATGCATGAAGCAGAAGATTACCTTGAAAAGAACATAAAGATCATAACTCAAGCAGAAGTTTTTGATATATCAAGCAGCGAAAATAAAATAAAATACCGTCTCATAAACGAAAAAACAGAAGAATATGAACTTTCATATGACTATCTCGTTATAGCAACCGGGGCGAGTTCATTCATCCCTCCAATTGAAGGTACTAATCTAAAGGGTGTTTTCAAGCTTAGAACCATTGAAGACGGTCTTAAAATCAATGAATGGGCTGAAAAAAGCCAAAATGCAGTGATTGTAGGGGCAAGTCTAATAGGTGTAGAAGTATCATATGCACTCAGACAAAAGGGCCTTAATGTTACAATGACTGAGATGCTGCCTCAAATTATTCCAAGGTCACTAGATCCAGATATGGCAACAATAGTTCAGGATTACCTCGAAAAACATGGCATAAACGTGATTTTAGGGCAGGGAATTGATAAACTCACAGGTGATGAACATGTAGAAGGGGCTGTCTTTGAAGACAACGTTATAGACGCTGATCTGGTTATAATGGCTACTGGAGTCAGACCTAAAACCAAGCTGGCGGAAATGGCAGGATGCACACTTGGAAAATGGGCAATAGTGGTCAACGAAAAAATGCAGACGTCCATACCAAACATATATGCAGTTGGAGATTGTGTAGAAGTATTCGATGCAATAACTGGAGATAGTACTCAATCCATGTTAGGAACAACAGCTGTAAGACAGGGAAAAATCGCGGCCAAAAACATTACAGGAATAAATGCAGAATTCAAACCTGTTCTAAATTCCAATGTTTCAAAGGTTGGAGAACTTGAATTTGGTGCTGTAGGTCTAACAGTTGCATCAGCACGGCAAAGCGGGATAGATGCAACATATGGTAAAATTAGAGCGCTTACCAAAGCCCGTTATTATCCAGGGGCAAAAAGAATTGATGTTAAAATTATAAATAACCTTAAAGGGCGGATCATCGGATGTCAACTGATTGGTGAAGAAAGAGTTGCAGAACGAGTAGACATAATGTCACTCGCTATAACAAAAGGAGTTACCTGCTCTGAACTTGCAACTACAGAATTTTCATATGCCCCTCCAGTTTCAATGGTCACAGATCCAATTATTCTAGCGGCAGAAGATGCTTGCAGTAAATTAAAATCAGTTAATAAGGAAGAACAGGATTAGTTCTCCTAAAACTTTTTTTATTTAAATTTTTAATCAAAAATAACTTAATTATTCAATTAAGCTATTGATTTATTCGCTTTCAGGCTCATTTTTAAAAGGAACTGCAAACTTTTTCTCAATTTCCTGCCTGTAAAGCGTGTTCATGGAGCAAAAAGGTATAATTCTTCCATTTGGAACTGCATAGTGTATTACACATCTTCTAACTCTATCCTGATCAAAATTCCATGGATCCATGAAGTGCATGCATGCAATAAGCAGTGATTTTTTATGAAAATCTCCAAGTGCAGAATATGACCTTTCTTTAAATACAGAGGTCAATATTTTCTTTATATCAACTGATTCTGGTGCTTTTGACGTGTCTATAGTTTTGGGAAGTCCGACTGTTGCCCTTGCTATGGTTTTAGCTTTGCCGGTTAATCCTCCTTTTTCAATATCTTCAGCACTTTTTGTTAAAAGGCCGAATAATCTATCTACATCTATAAACTGTGTAACTGGAATAATTTTATCATTGTCAATAAAAATATAAGTAGCAGCACCACAATGAGGATGACATGTAAATGTAACCTGCTCTTTACCTTCTATAGCCGCAACAAACTCGGAAATTGGGACAACAGAGGATGCAGGGTAAAAATCTTCTACTTTAATTTTAGATTCAGTCTGCTCCTCAACTAATTTCTCAAAATCAGGGATTGTTACACGCTGTTCTTCTACTTCATCTGCCGGTGTTCTACCTGCAAATGAAACAGGCTGGAAGTTAATTCCCCTTATAATATCAATATTATCAATTGCAAATCTTATTATATTCCCTACTTGCTGGTCATTTATCCCTTTTATAAGTGTCGGAACTAAAACAATTCCTAAATCTACTTTTCTACAGTTTTCAATTGCCTCTAATTTAGTTGAGAGTAAATCTCTGTTCCTTATTTTGATATATGGCTCCTCTGTAATTCCATCAAATTGTAGATAAACGGTATTTAATCCTGCTTCTTTAAGATCTCTTGCAAGGTTTGGGTTTTTTGCAAGTTTTATGCCATTTGTAGCTATCTGCGTATGTGTAAAACCTTCTTCCTTGGCAAGCTTGATTAGATCAACTATATCTTTCCTGACGGTTGGTTCCCCTCCAGCATACTGTATTGCAGGAGTTGAAACAGGCTGATTATTCCTTAAATTCTGAAGCATTCCCCTTATCTCTTCATATGTCGGTTCATAGAGACTTTTTGAAACAGCAGCATTTGCAAAACATACAGGACATTTCATATTACACCGGTTTGTAACATCGATAAGCCCGAGAATAGTGTGGCTTTCATGTTCCGGGCATAATCCGCAGTTTGAAGGGCATTCGCCATTTAAAACAGTTTGAGGATTTTCAATTCCTTCCCCTTTATGATCATATTCAACCGCGTTTTTATAAATTTCATCACTGCTCCAGTAAGTATTTTCAAACTTTCCATGCACTAAACATTCTTTTATTATCTTAACCCTATCTTTATCTTCATCAACTTCAGCATCGATAATTTGAAGACAATCCGGACATAAACTTTTAGTCTTTTTAATAACCATTATTGTACCTCCAGCATCCAATTGACTTTAAAAATTAAAATTTAATAATTTGTAATAGATTGTATCCATTTTGAAGTGTTTACATCCCCTTTTTCCTTCTTAGTATACAACTCATTAACATATTTTATTGCCAAATCCATATTTTAAAAAATCTACAAGATTACTTGCATTTTCAAGCACTTTTTCCATTTTATAGTCTTCTTCTTCATCAAACATTTCGTTAAAATGGAATACCATATAATTCAATATTTTAAGGATGAAATCTTCAGAAAATCTATTATTAAAATCTCCATCTTTAATAGCTTTTTTGATTCGTTCCTCAAGCCATGCTTCCTTATTTCTCTCAATGATGTTTTTCGCGTATTCATAAATTTCATTTCCCCTTTCTTTTCGAAACATTATACCGAGTTTAAAGTACTTGGGAAATGCAACCGCAAATTCATAAGCTATCTGGACCTGTACTTTAAACCTTTCAAAGATATCTTTCCCTTTAAAATCATCCATACATCCCATACGGTCATTTATGAATTTGCACTCAGCTTTATGGGCAGATTGAAGTAAAAACACGTAAAAAGCCTGTTTATCTTGAAAGTGATAGTAAAAGGTACCTTTGCTGATACCTGCATTTTTAAGGATAATATTTAAGGAAGCATTTTCGTAATTTTTCGCTGTAAATTCATCTAAAGCCGCCTCAATAAGTTCATTTTTTCTTTTAAATGACTTTTGTTCCATTTAATTTATCCTCCATCAGATGGCCTATAAATGAAAGCAGTATATCCTTTAAATCTTCAATACATACACTCTCAATATATACTGGTTTTAAGTGTATTGCAAATATAATATATAAACCTGATGGTCTAGACTATGCAGTCTACAGAATTAAAATTGTTTAAAATAAAAATAGTTTAATTTTGAGGAATTTCCTTAAATTTTATAAAAATTTAAATACTTTCCTTTTCTTAAACTTTTGAAACCTTTTTCAAATGTATTTTATGACCATATCCTTTTTGTTCTTTACTGATTCTATACCTGTAACCTGTAGCCTCTTCAAGTGCCATTGCTGAAGTATTGGTATAAGGACATGTTGTTATTAAGACTCCTTGTTTTTCAAGCTGCTTACACAATCCAAAGAAACGGCAGTTTTTTATTTCAAGTTCAGCTTCTCCATCTCTAACCTCATATTCCATATCTCTTGCAAATTTATGTTTAATGAAATATTCTTTTACAGATTGAAAAGCAGATTCTCCATTTGTAAACTCAACACCGTCTTTTTTCAATTCATTGATAAACGTACGGCCTATTTCTCTAGTTACAGAGTAAGATCCCCTCCCAGATATTGTCCAGAGGCCGTGTGTTAAAGCCAGTATCATAAGAGCCATTGGACCTTCCCCTTCGGATCCTATCTTTTCATCTTCAAGAGAAATAAATTGATCTTTTTCTATGCCGCATATTGGGCAAACCCAATCTGAAGGAAGATCTTTTAAATCAGTGCCTGCTTTAACTCCATTTTCAGGGTCGCCGATACTTGAATCGTAAATATAACTGCATATATCACATTTGTACTTCATTTTACTCACCAATTAACACTTTTTACCCCAAACATTAGCTTTAAGAAAATTTTATGTGTAACCTATATTGTTTGGCTTTACCCGAACTAATTGTATATTATATAAAATAATGCATATAAATGTTGCTATTCAATCTAAAATCGTAATTAAAAGTAACTGAAAGTTAATACAGATAAAATTCATCTCCAAATCTGCATAAAGTTGAAATAAGTCAATAAAAAAAGGTAGACCCTTGAAAATTGTATATTTTCAAGGGTGTGAAATGAGAACTTTAAACACTTATCCTAAAATTGTTTTAATGTCTTCTTTTGGGTCTCCAATTGGTGTTATATCATAATTTTCGACCAGCACATTTAGAATATCTTCATTTACCCATGCAGGTATAATTGGGCCCAGGTAAATGCCTTTAATTCCAAGTGCAAGTAAGCTCCAGAGGATTGCAGCAGCTTTCTGTTCCATCCAGCTTAAAACAAATGTCAGAGGCAGTTCATTTACCTCCAGGCCGAATAATTCTGAAAGCGCAGCTACAATGTCGATTCCAACTATTGCATCGTTACATTGGCCGAGGTCTATTAATCTTGGAACTCCTTCAATATCACCAAGCTGAAGGTCATTGAACCTGTATTTACCACATGCAAGTGTTAATACAACTGTGTCTTCAGGTAAATTCTTCACAAATTCTCTGTAATAACTTGTTTTTGGCAGTGGGGAGTCACATCCTCCAACTACAAAGAATCTTCTTATTTTTCCAGCTTCTACAAGTTCTTTAATTTTTGGCGCAAGTGAAAGAACTGTGGAAGCTCCGAATCCGGTTGTGAACACTTTTTCTCCAGGTTCATCTGGAAGTTCAGGTAAAGATTTTGCTTTTTCAATTACGGGAGTAAAATCGTAACCGTCAATATGCTGAACTCCAGGTAACTGTGCAACTCCTGATGTGAACATTCTTTCTTTGTATTCATCTGTTGGTATTAATACACAGTTTGATGTTCCAAGGATTGCGACAGGGTACTTTGAAAATGTTTTCCTCTGATCGAACCATGGTCCTCCGAGTTGCCCGACAAGATGGTCGAATTTTTTAAATTCAGGATATC
Organism: Methanobacterium veterum; assembly: GCF_000745485.1. Classification (NCBI taxonomy): domain Archaea; kingdom Methanobacteriati; phylum Methanobacteriota; class Methanobacteria; order Methanobacteriales; family Methanobacteriaceae; genus Methanobacterium; species Methanobacterium veterum. The sequence continues at coordinate 231,825 of NZ_JQJK01000009.1, read as the reverse complement.
CATGTGCAGGGAGAAGCTCTGAATGTGTGTAAACATTTATTCCAGTCCCTTCTGTCTGTTTAAGCAGCTCATATAGCGCTTTAAGGCTGTGGCCTGTGGCAACAATACCATGACCTTTTACAGTTCCAGTTTTTACTTCTTTTGGCTCTGGTTCGCCGTATTTTTCTATAAGAGCTTTCTTTAAAAGCTGCATTGTTTTTATGTTCATTTCCCCAGATTCAACGGCAAGCTTTACAAATTCTCCTGCGTCCTGATTAACATTTGTTAATGTGGAGTAAAATCCCCTTTCTAAAAATCCATCCACTTCTGGATCTGTATATCCTAATTCCCTTGCGTGGTAAAGATATGCAGATATCCCTTTAATTGAAAACAATAGATTATCTTGAAGCCTTGCAACTGTTGCTTCTTTTCCACAAACACCTTTTACTGTACAACCAGTTCCTCTAGCAGTTTGAGAGCACTGGTAACAAAACATATCTAAATTTTCTTTTACAGGGGGACAGCTTCCGCCTCCTGATGATTCAGAACTTTTCCTACCAAATAGTTCAAATTTCATGTTTTTCCTCCATCTTACTGTGTTCGTCTGCATACGAATGTTTCATTATCTACGAACAATAGTATATAAAATTTTCGGTTTTGTTTTATGGTACACGAACAAAGTATATATAAAGAACACCAACATACTTTGTAAACAAGAAAAGTTATCTTTTCAAAAAATATGATTATCAAAAAAGTTAATATTTAAACATATCATTTTATCTAGGACTAAAGTAGAACTAGATATAAACCTTAAAGAGAGGCTATCTTTATGAAAGACACGAATCAAAAAAAATCCTATGATACCCAAATCGGATTATTTGCAACATCAAAGGGTATACGCGCCATAGATAGTCCCGTAAAGTCTAAAATACTATCAATGCTTAGAAAAGGAGAGTTAAGCTTTGATCAGATAGTAGCTTCATCTGGAAAGGCCAAATCAACTGTATCAGTACACCTCAAAAAACTGGTAGATGATGGAATAATCGGTTCAAAGCCCGATCCTCAAGATGCACGTAAAAAGATATTTTTTATAAAATCAGAATATATCGGCGAATTGGCACGAGATAAAACACAGGAAGATGATTTAGAGAGTTATGTCTCCAGCTATGTTTTAAGCGACGGAGATCCCTTCGAATTTTTCAGATTAATGTTTAAGACCATACGTGTAGGCCTAATAAACCAGGGCATCAATATCGACCCCATACTTCACGATGCAGGGATCAAAGTAGGAAAAGCACTATATGAAAGGGTAGCTGACCCTGAAATGAGCAAATTCCTCGGAAATATCGCCCAGTTCTGGGAAACCCACTATCTAGGTAATGTTGAAGTTAAAAATCTTGAACCGTTAATAATTAACGTCAGCGAATGCTATGAATGCAGGCATTTACCTTACCTTGGAAGACCTGCATGTGCATTTGATGCAGGAATATTAGAATCTCTTTTTTCGTCTTATTATAACGATAAACGAGCTGTTACTGAAACAAAATGCTATGCTATGGGCGATAAATACTGCTGCTTTGTTATAGATAAAAATGAATAGTCAAAGAGACTATTTCAGATTCGTGAGCACTTCAGAACCTAATTTTTTAATATCTCCACTTTGAGAATACTGATAAATGCCCGCATATGCAGGAGCTGAATCTTCACTTTTGGGAGGTATAATAACAACAAAGGTCATGGTACACTCATTCTTATCTATCCATGTACCTGAATTTATATAGACATTCTTTTCCTGTTTTTCATTGAATGAGGTTATAACACGTGCCTCATGGGAATGTCCAAACACAACAATTCGTTTATCCGAATCAGGGTTATTGAAGTACTGGACAGCTGATTGATCATCAAGATGACTGGCTAAATCTCCTTTCAAAACTGCCTCTGCTGTAGGTATTTTAACAGGGACTAAATTATTAGTTTGCCTTTCATCCCAACCTTCAATAACTCCATTATGTAATTTAACATCAATATAACCATTATCTGGGTCTTGATATGGTAATACATCACTTATGGAATAAAAACCAGTGAATCCATCTATATTTGTGTTTATGACCTTTTCATCGAGCCCTTCTTTTACAGGGAAATCCGTAATAAGGTCTTTCCAGACATTCCAGTAGAGGAAATAAAGATATTGAACTTCTCCAAGTTCATTTTTACTAACAACCGGTAATGGATCATCTCTTTTAGGGCGGCCCTGAATAACTGAACTTGTTGCCATTCTTGTAAAAATATATCCTGGAGGCAGTATGGAATCTATTTTGGTTATAGATCTGTTTGAAAAGTCAGGTGCGCAATAGAAATTATATCTATGTCCATGTTCAATGACTATTTCTGGGAAATCTACAGGAGTATATGCTCCCAAACCTTTAACATCACGGGCTTCAAATATTCCCGGCATGATGCTTTGAATATCTTCGGAATTTATCAGTAAATCATGATTTCCAGGCACGTATGTTACTTTTATTTTACCATCTGTTATTATGCAATTAAAAGCATCTATTACAGGTTTGTTATTAACAGCCACCGCTTTTACAAAGTCCCCCTGTGTTTTTCCATTAAATGTATCCATATTCATTGGAATAAACCATTCATCTATGAAATCACCGGCTATAACCAGTTCTTTGACATTTGGTGAAGTTCTAACTTGATCTAAGAACTTAACCAGGGCTTCTCTGTTTCTGTTAATTTCAGCGTAGCTGTCGTTTGCACCTAAATGAAGATCACTTATACATAATATCAACGTTCTTTGATTATTTAAATCCAGAATACCTCTTGAATCCAGATTAAATGAGTAATCTACAGCAAAATAATTTGTAAATTCTTCTTTTAAAGATGCTCCACTTACAGATTTTACTCCATCCGTTATGTGGAGTTTATACTCCTCACCTTCCGTAAAGTTTGCATTGTCAGATTTACTGATATAAAGAGAAGATGATGAATTTTCATCAGAACCTATTATAATGTTCTCTTCTATTTCTTTTCCATTAGATTTAACTTTATAAAGTTTTATTCCATCTGAAACTGTATTAATATCTAAATTTTCGCTGAATACTATATTTAATTTACCTGTAGGGTTAATAATAGATGGATTTTCTATTTTATCTGATAAAGGAATGTCTGTTTCTACATTTAGCAGTGGTTTAACTATTTCTTTAGAATTCAAAGGACTAACCTCCTAAGTTAAGATATAAACCCAAGCACGCTATTTTATTAATTAAATTAATTTTATAAACAAGTATAAGTTCTCAAGCTTCCATTTAAACATTTCCTTTTTATACATCAAAAAAGATAAGATTGGAATTTACTTAATAAAAAGATTATAAAAATATAATAAAAAAATAACCTTTAATACGGTGTTTTATAGATTAAGAGATAATTTTACTATTTATAAAGAATTTCCATTATTTTATCCCTGTTTTTAAAATTTTCTACAACGTAATCTGCTCCGCAATCTCTTAATTCTTTAACACTGTACATTCCAGTAGCTACTGCTATAGTTTTAAGGTTATAAACTTTGGCTGCTTCTACATCGCGGGGAGTATCTCCTACAACAAATATTTTATCCCCATTAAACCCAAGCTGATTTTTTGCAATGCTTATAGCTTTTTTAACCATTAAAGAACGGTCAGCATTGTCACTTCCAAAACCTCCAAATGAAAAGTAACCATTTAAACCTGCTCTTTCAAGTTTAGCGTAAGCTATAGATTCTAAATTCCCCGTTACTAAGCCTAAAAGTGCACCTTTACGCTTAAGCTCATCTAGAAGTTCTATAGCTCCATCAAATACATGTATATTCTCATACTGCACATTTTTCAGGTAGTAATCCGTCATGAAATCCAAACAGCTCTGGAAATCTTTCTGAATTTCTTCTGTAGTTAAGCCCCCTAATGTTAAAATTTCACGTAAAATTAGTTTATCGCTTTTACCTGCGGCGTTTACACTGTGCACATAATCTTCCATGCCATAAAACTTCTTAACGCCCTCTATATAAGCTTGATAATGGCATTTAGCTCCCTGAACCAGTGTACCATCAATATCAAATAGCATTAAAATATCATTTTGAACCATTGTTATCATCTATATTTTTTTACTTCCGAAATGAATTATAATTTTCAACTTAATATAGTCAACCCAACCACTTCAGCCATCTTTCTAAATTCAATTGTCTAAGCCCATTTTTGATAATTAACCCCATAAATAGAACTTAACAAAATATAGAAAATATTAAGACCATATCAAGATCAAAGGAAATTTACTGATTCATATAACCGAACAAATTTTATTCAAAAGTAGTTAAGAAGATTTTATCATATTAAAAAAGACAACGAATTTTTCTTCTAAATCCTCGAAAATTCTTGAATTTTCGGCGGCTTCATATCTTTGAGTAATTGGTGGATTAAAAAAAATCATGTTTCGAAATTTATCCTTGGAACCATTATTTCTTTAATTCTTGAGTGAATATACGGCTTATCAAAGACGCGAATCGGCCCTTTTCAGGATATTAGTTTTTCATTTTCCAGTAAATAAAAAGTCCCTGTTTTAATTCCATTTTCAGGATCCCATTATTTGGAGGGCAAATATAATTGCATCATATTTATACATTTAATCACCTGAATAAGGAGGGAATGAGAGAATAAGACAGAAGCGGTAGTCTCATTTATTATTTCTCTCATGAATTTGAAATTGTGTAAGGAGAGATATAAACCCTCAAAAATCTTTCAAAATTTCAATTTAAAAGATTTTCTGGGCCCCCAAAATTCATAGAATTTTGAGCAACAAGGAACGGAGGCGGTATTGTCCTCATTAACATCTCTCCGTAACTTTAATTATGTGATAGAGATTAAGTCTATGCAATATGCTCCTGATTTAATCTTTCAATGAATTAAGCAGCGGAGAGAACTTAGATGAAGGGTGGTAGGTTAATTATCGTACAGTATCTCTCCATAAAGTTAATTCAAAGTGTGAGAGAGATAGGTGATCTTAAACATCTCTCCCAATCTTGGCATGAGGGAATTGATGATAAACTGAAGCACATGGTTTATTTAAAGTACCTCTCTAAAATTCCCTCTAACATTTTAGCGTGACGTCCTTCATCCCTTGAGCTTTCATCAAAGAAATCATGTGCAGGATCTATATCACACTCTTTAGCTTTTTTAGCTGCAGCTTTCTTTTCATTGTTGGCCATTGTTTCCCCGTTTAGCATCATTTCGATGTTTTCTTTGAGGGACGGCTTGATAATTCCTCCAAGTTCTGCAAAATGAGAGGCGTGGTTAGCTTCATCCAGTGCAATTCTTGTTAAAACTTCGCCTACTTCTGGAAGGCCGTCTCTTTGTGCCTGGCGGGCCATAGCAAGGTACATTCCTACTTCCTGGCATTCCCCGTTAAAGTTGGCCTGGACTGCTTCTTCTATATCTGTGTTTTTACAAATTCCAATTTCGTGTTCGTTTATTATTTCCATTTTAATCTCCTCTATTTCAATTAATTAAAGCCCTTTTATCTCCTGAGCAAGCTTTTTACCTGTCTGGAAGCATTTTTCCAGTTCATCTGCATCAGGTACGTAGTATACTTCGTATTGATCTTTAACATCAAAACCGCAGTTTTTAAGTTCTTCAGCTAGTTTTTTAGGAGTTCCACCTTCCCCACCCATTGATCCAAAGGTTACTGCAAGGCGTTCTCTATTTGTTCTGTTGAACTTAAGACCTCGGAGGTAGAATATTAAGTCTCCTACACTTGGGAACGGTTCATCATAAATTGTTGGGGCCCCAAGAGCTATTGCTTTACTGTCAAGAATATCTTTTACAATTTCGCTCCTTTCATCCTCGTGGAGGTAATATACTTTTACATCCACACCTTCGCTTATAACTCCATTTGCCATGGCGTGTGCCATTTGCTGGGTGGAATAGTGCATGGTGTCGTATATAATGGTTATTTTATCTTTGCATTTTCCAGTGGCCCAGTCGCTGTAGGCACCTATTACTTTCATTGGATCTGTCCATATCTGCCCGTGTGCAGGGGCAATCATTTTGATCTGCTCAAGAAGGCCTAAATCAGTGACTTCCTGGAACTTTTTAAGGACCAGTTTTGATATTGGGGTGATTAAATTGGCGTAAAACTTTTTAGTGGCATCCATAAGCACGTAATCTGGTATTTCATTATCATAGAGCTGTGGGAAGCATAAGTGCTGTCCAAATGCATCGTTAGGGAATAAAATACCTTCTTCTGCATACAGTGTAAACATGCTGTCAGGCCAGTGTAATAAAAATGCATCTAAGAAAGCAAGAGTCTTTCCTCCTAAATCCAGAGCATCGCCAGTTCCCACTGTGACGAAATTAACATCTGAAACACCAGGGAAGTGTTTTTTAAGCCCTTCAACTGCAATTTCAGTACAGTAAACAGGTGCTTCAGGGAATTTTTTATGCAGTTCTGTTAAGACCCCACTGTGGTCTTTTTCAACGTGGTTCTGCACGATCACGTCAACTTTAAATTCTCTACCTTCTTTCTTGCAAGCGTCTTCAACACGTGCTATTAACTCAGGGAATGTTCCAGGGTAAGAGTTATCTATTAAAGCTGCTTTATCTTCCCCAAAGACCATATAAGCATTATAACTGGTTCCGTCAAGTGTGTAACCATGATAGGTTCTTAAATCCCAGTCTAATACTCCAACCCAATATACTCCTTCCTTAATTTTCATTGACTCTGCTTTCATATTTTTGTCCTCCGTTTTAATATTATAGTTTGGTTTTATTCTGACTGTATGGTACTATGCGAACTAATTCTATATAAGTTTTTCTGTTTGGTTTTTCCCGAACGTATTGATATACCCGAACTAGTTATATATGATGAAAATCATATTCTCTAAATGTGATTTGTAATGGCTAAAAAAAATCAGAAGAAACAGAAGAACACAGGCGTAAAATTATTCTCAACTGATGAAGGAATAAATGTCATTAAAAGCCCTATGAAAGCTCAAATACTATCTCTACTTGAGAAAAATGAAATGAGTTTTGACCGCATCGTTGAACACACAGGCAAATCCAAATCCACAGTTTCAGAGCACCTTCAAGCCCTGGTAGATGACGGAATAATTGATTACCGACCAGATCCAGAAGACCGCCGGAGAAAAATATTTTATATTAAATCACGCCACCTGGGAGATGTATCTTCTATAAAAGAGCTTGAAGAAGGCGCAGAACATTATTTTTCAGGAATGTCCAATTACAAAGATCCATTTGAATTCTTCAGACTTATGTTTAGAACCATTAGAGTGGCCTTATTAAAAGAAGGTATAAATATAGACCCTTTACTGCATCAAGCAGGTATAAAAGTAGGGGAAACAGTTTATAATGATCTAGAATCATCAGATACAGATGAATTCGTTAAAAATATTGCAGAGTTCTGGGAAGGAAATAAATTAGGGCGAGTTAAGATTGAAAGTACTGAGCCTATAGTTATAAATGCATACGACTGCTTTGAATGTGAAGATTTGCCCCAGATTGGGAGATCTGCATGCGCATTTGACTCAGGAATACTGGAAGCGATTTTTTCAAAACACTTCGGCCATGAAGTTAACACTGATGAAGTCAAATGTTACGCTAAAGGCGATGACTACTGCTGTTTTGTAATAAAAGAAAAGGAACTTGGAAATCCCGATTATAAAAGTTTAACATCGTAAAACAGTAAAAATATACATCAATTTTTACTATTTTTAAATTTAACAATGGTGGTAGATAAATACTTCTTATCCTCTACAAATCCATTAAATATTTTTTCATCCTTCATACTGCAGTTTTGGACAGATATTATCTCTTTATCCCTTTTATCCTGATTTATAATCTCTTCAAGCATATCAGAATGCCTTGATGTTTTCATTATAACGAATGTATCACCACATGCCATAATCTGAGATAACCTTTCATCTACCTTTGGTACTATAACCATGATTTCATCTTTTTCTGCAAGCTGCATTTTTGCGCTTGCCGCACACCCTGTAAATGAGGTTATACCTGGAATTATCATTGTTTCAAAGTCCATGCCTTCAATTATTTTGAACACATAAGAGAAAGTACTGTAAACAGAAGGGTCCCCCAATGTTATAAATGCCACATCCAGCCCTTCATTCAATTTCTCAATTATAACCTGTGCGGCATCTGTCCAATACTTTTGAAGCTCTTTTTTATCTTCAATCATTGGGAAAAGAGGTTCCAATGTTTCATACTTGCTTTTACGATCATTTAAAACCGGATTTATAATTGATAATGCCACGCTTGGCTTTGATTTTGAAGATTTAGGTGCACATATTACGTCAACTTTATTCAATGCTTTTACAGCTTTTACTGTTAAAAGATCAGGGTCTCCAGGCCCCACACCTATACCTATGAATTTGCCTTTTTTCATGAATTTACCTCAAATATAATCTTTAATATCTTTAAATCCTAATTATTAGCTTTAAAATAAGATTAAATTGTATTATTGACTTATTTAAATAGATAATATATGGAACCCTCGAAAATCAGTGATTTTCGGGGCGTCAAAATTCATAGAATTTTGAGCGACTTACCTATTTATAACATTATTAGAATATAAATGATTATGGATAATGGCTTTTTTTGCAGCGAATGTAAGATGATAAAACAGCGATGCATTTGCTCTACAAAGAAATTAAAGGAAAACAAATCGACAGGAATTCCAAGAGATCACATAGCTAATCTTAAAATGGAAAATCCAGGTGTAAAAAATAGAATACTAAATAATTTTCCATTTGAAGAACCAAGGGAAGGACAGCTGGAGATAATATCAAAAATTGATAGTGCAATCGAGGAAGGATACAAATATATAATCCTTGAAGCAGGGACCGGAACTGGAAAATCAGCAATAGCAACAACGCTTGCAAGGATGTATGAACCGGCTTATATCCTCACAATGACAAAACAGCTCCAAAGTCAGTACGCGAATGAATTCAGTTATCCCCTAGTTAAAGGAAGAGGCAACTTTTCATGCAAGTCTGGAGATTTAGAGATAAGCTGTGATAATGGAATGTGCCAGACAACCCCCAGATCACAGAAATTTTCCTGCGACTTTGGTGTAACCAAGACTGAAGGTGATGAAGCTCATTTTGCATTTGAAGATGCAGGAGGATTCCCATACTACTTCAAATCCCTGGATAAATGCAGTTACTGGCAGCAGAAAGCAGATGCCGCAAACAGCGACATAACCCTGATGAATTATGATTATGCGCTCCTTGAGCTCAACTATGTGAGGCATTTCCCAAAAAGGAATTTCATGGTGCTTGATGAAGCCCACAACATCGAAGATAAACTCATGCGCAGGTTAGAGGTTAATTTACTGAATCAAAGTCTTGAAAAAGATATTAAAAAAACGATACCTCCTCAAATGCTGAATTTTGAAGACCCCGAAGAGTGGATACTTTTCGTTGAAATTCTCCATGATGCCTATAAAGAAATCAACACTAAAAAACTTCCAAAAAATAAGGGAGATAGAATAGTCAGTACCCGTTTTAGACTGCGTGAACTCTTAACTAATCTAGAAGAGCACGCTGAAAACTGGGTTGTAGATCCAACCCCTGGAGGAGTATCATTTAAACCATTAAAGATCGATTTATATGCGCAGAACATGCTGTTTAAACATGCAGATATCTGCCTTTTCATGAGTGCAACTATACTGGACCATCGGTTATTCTGCAAATGGCTTGGAATTGACTACAAAGAGGCGTATCCCCTTAAAATTAAAAGTAACTTTGCAGCATCAAGCCGGCCGGTTTATATAAAACCAGTTGGGAACATGTCCCAGAGATCAATTAAATTCACAGCGCCTAAAACACTTCCAATTCTTAAAAAGATTATGGAACATCACAAACATGAAAAAGGGCTGATTCACACCCACAATTATAAATGTCAAAAATATATAATGGCTAATCTAAAAGATCCACGGTTAATGGGCCACACTTACATAAATAGAGAAATGAAACTACAGCAATTTGAAAAAACAGATAAACCAATGGTGCTTGTAAGCCCCTCAATGAGTGAAGGTGTAGACCTCCCCTACGAAAAATGTCAGTTTCAGGTGATTTATAAAATACCATTCCCTTACCTTGGAGATAAACAGGTAAACAGCAGGAAAAAACATGACCCCAAATGGTACGCATATAAAACCATTATGACTCTAATTCAAGCTTATGGGCGAGGAATGAGAGCAGAAGACGATTTCTGCGCGACCTATATTCTAGACCGGAATATTAAAATGCTGTTTAACAACCCTCTTTATAAGGCGCTTGTCCCAAGATCATTTAAAGAAGCCATTGCACTTGAAGAAGAATGGCTAATTACAGACAAGTTTGAAGAAGAATACTAAATTTTCTTCAACTATCTCAAATTTTTTTAAATATTAATTTAGTACACTTCTAAATCAAACAAACTATTTTTGATATTTTAAAATCCACAGCCCTTGATTTTTATCTGTAATATAAATAAAACCACGCCTGTCAACCAGTACATCTTCAGTTTGCATAACTAATTTTCCCTCGGGCATGGGCCCATAACGCTTTCTTGGCTCAGGAGGCATGAAATATCCCACCTCAACTGGCAAACGCGGATCTTCAACATTATAAACCCTCAAGCCAGCATTGAAATAGGCAATGTAAAATAATTCGCCCTGTTTCTGTACGTCCTGATTGTGCTGTAGTATATTAATATTATGTGGGCCTGACCATCCTCCTTTTTCAAAAAAGTCACGGTATGGTGCACCAGAATGTGGAACTGGCTCAGGAAACAATGATAGCAACATTGGATTTGAGGGGTCGGAGATATCTACGATGGACGCATGATGTAACGGCCCTTTACCATAGGACGTATCCTCCGAATTAACATATGCAATCCCTTTTTCAGGTAAAGGAAGTACACTGTGCATGCTGAACTGTGAGTGGAATGGCGGACTAAAGCTCAAACGACTTACTTCTTCAGGTTTAGATAAATCACTGATATCCAGTATAACCATACCTTCCGATCCATAAGGAAGGTATGCCAGCTTGTCCACAACATATGGTGGGCCGTGCAATGATATATAAGGTTTATGCGGCTTTTCTCCCCTCGCTGTATGCTGTCCTGGTACCCACCAGCGCCCTGCTTCAACTGGCAGAGCTGGATCACTGATGTCAATAATTACATAGATATTTCCATCATATCCCGGCATTCCAGCAGCTAAATGTACATATCGGCCACCAGAATAGAAATTACGATGAGTACCAGTTCCCCCAGTGCGAAATTGCCCTAATTTTCTTGGATTAACAGGATCACTAATATCCCAGATGAGCACACCTTCCTCAAAAGGCTTGCCTGGATTTCCACCAAAGTTTGGAAATATCTTTTCCAGGGCAGTGATCATTATGTTATCTGATAACTCCATTTGAAGAGTAAAAGTATTTTCCGGGCCGGGAATGAATTTAACTAATTGAGGGGCTGTTGGATCTGTAACATCTACAATACTCCATCCCGAATGCCAGAAATGCCCAGTATAAAGATACCACCGACCATTATGCTCACGAATTGACATTTTAAAGGCAGGCCTCCCCTTTAGATCACTGTACCCAACAGCCTGAACATTACTTGCTACAAATCCCTGCGGAAGTTCTTCCTTCATTTTATCCCATCTAATAAATGCATTTACAACTCGTAAATTCCAACAAGGCGAGCCTGTACAGTGACATGGTCAGCAATAACATCTAGCAGCTGTTCACGAGTTAATCCCGGTTTTAAGTTAAGAACCGTGTCAAGAGCATATAACCAGAAATAATAATGATGCGGCCCATGTCCTGGAGGTGGAGCTGGACCTCCCCACCCCTGTTCTCCATATCCTGTAATACCTTCTGTGAAAGCCTTTTTTCCTTCACCTTCTCCTATACCTGTAACATCTGCAGGTATTCCATATACAACCCAGTGAGTAAATCCATAGGGGAGTGGAGCATCGGGATCATGGCAAATTAATGCAAATTCTTTTGTGTCTAGTGGAACACCGCCCCAGTCTACTGGGGGAGAAATATTATCTCCATTATATACATAATGTTCTGGAATACGCTCCAGAGAACCAAAAGCAGGACTTCTAATGTGGAGATCTCCTAAATTCAATGCCATAACAAACCCCCTTTAAAAATGTTTCAATTTTAAATATTTCAAGTTGAAGAAGTATTTCTGATTTGTATTATGTAATTGATTTTTCATATGATCTATTATAATCCAAATCCATAATCCCCGCCCCTATGTCCTGATAAAAAATAATTTAAAGCTTTAATATATTATAAATGATGATAACATCCAAAATTATCAAATAGATGCACATATCAAACTAGTATTAAATATACTGTTTATTTTCCAGTATAAATTGATAAAAAGCCGCTGTAATTAAGTTATAATTTAAAAACTATTTTATAATGAACTTATCTTCAGAGGCAAAAAAGATTTCAGGTAAATTGGTAAAACAACGTAATTGTTTTTAAAGTTAATTTGTAATCAACTGTTTTTTAGCTTTTTAAAAATTCTGAAATTTGTGGAAATATCTATTAGATCTAATATAATCCATATATCCAAATAAAAAAAATTTTAATTTTTTCTAGAGTCTTCTACAGAGCCGTTTTATTAAACATTACTGTAAATACATATTGACAATTAAATCACCTTTAACAGTTGAATATTTACCCATTTCCATAACAAAAATAGTTTTTATCAAAGTTTATCTGTTACAAAAACCAATTATGAACTGGTGATTTTAATGTTAGAAACAGTCAGTGATGAAACGGTGATAGATAGAATTTCCGGTTCTATATGTCGGCAAGTAAAAATGGAAGATGCAGAAATTAGCAAAGAAGAATACTCCCATTTAAGCAGTAAAATGGCGCAATACATAGATATTAATTTCACTTCTAATTTTGAATATGAAATAAACTACGAGATCCCTAAAAATATCATGAAAATAGGCATTGACAAATATATGAGCCCAAAATTACCTGAAGAAAAGCTTCTTGAAGAGGAAAAATTATTTAGAGAAAGACTAACCGGCTTCAAAACAGCTTATAATCAGTTTAAAGAGGAATTTAAGAAATAGGCTTTTCCAGATATTTATTTTAAATCGCTCATGTTCACAAAAACTGTCGGTCTTCAAAAATCGAAGATTTTTGAAACCTCGAAAACAAAGCATTCGAAAATTTACAATTTTCGATGCGTCAAATCAAAGATTTAACAGTTTTCGAAGGTTTTTGTGACCGTAAAAATCGCATTTTTACATGTCCATGATCCTGTGCATGAGTTATACTTTATGTTAAATTGTAATTTTAATTGATTACAGGGGATTTTAAAAAAATGCAATTTACTTAATCAGCAATCACATGAAAATGAAGCGATATTATTTACACAACATCTGGGCATGAGCGTATTAATGTTATGCCTTAAATTAAGTATTGTTTATTATTAAGTATTGTTTATTTTTGTAAATTGTCAATTAAACCTATCGTGCATCTGAACTGTGCAGGGTTATATAAAATTAAGAACATGGATTAAAAAACACTGCTTAAAATGAAAAATTCTTTTAAAATAACTTGATCTATCTATTTTCTGGATATTTTTTAAGGTTCATCACTGCTGGCCCGTGTATAACCTGTCCTTCATAATTATAACGTGACCCATGGCATGGACAGTCCCATGTTTTCTCTGCAGTATTCCAGACTAAATCACATCCCCTGTGATTACATACTGCCTGTAAACAGTGCATATGGCCCTCCTCATCAAGATATACTGAAAATTTCTCTTTACCATCACCTATTACTCGAGCTTCACCCTGAGATAAATCAGGGATTTCAATATTCAAAGGCCATGATATTTTACCTTCCTGGAAATTCCGTGCAATTTCTAATTTCTCATCGTCACGAGATATAACTGGTTTTGAGCCTTTGAATCTTAAAGGGTTAAATAATTCTGCTAAATGATTTTCTTTGCCTGTTATAAGATCTGTAATTAATAAAGCAGCAGTTGTGGCATGAGTCATGCCCCATCCTCCAAAAGCTGTGGCAACATAAACTCCAGATTTAGACGTTTCTCCAATTATAGGAAATCCGTCTGGAGCAGTATCGTCTTGATTAGACCAGTGATATTCAATGGATTCAATTTCCCAGTTATCAGCAGCATATTTTTCCAGGCGATTATAACACTCCCGAGTATCGATAGGAGTTCCAACAATTTGATGCTCACCTGCAATCATGATCATCTTGCCCTTTTCAGTTGGAATTGAACGGTAAGTATGGAATGGGTTAAGACATACATACATTCCCTCTGGAAATGGTTCTCTGGCATGATACATCATTATATACGACCTTTGTACTGTTAAATATGCATAGAGGCTATCTGGATCATATATAGGCGTGTGAGTAGCTACTATAATATTATCTGCCTCAATTGAACCTTGATTAGTTTCAATATTATAAGACTCGCCCTCTTTTACCTTAAGAACTCTCGTATTTTCAAATATATAACTTCCTTCGCCTGATATTTCTTTTGACAGCCCAAGGAGATATTTACGTGGATGAAATTCTGCCTGGTTTTGGTATACCACGCCTGCTTTTGCATTGGGCGCGAAAGAAATATTTTCAACATATGATACTGGAAGTCCAAGCTCAGGCGCTACTTCTGCTTCAGATTTATATATACCTGCCTCCTCTTCAGCTTCAGTGTAAATATAACAGGGAGTCCTGTGGAAATCACAATCTATACTATATTTAGATACTAAATTAGAAACAGATTTTACAGCTTTTAAATTAGCTTCAGCAAACATTTGGGTCTTTTCTTTGCCTAAATTATCCAGCATTGTACTGTAAAAAAATGCGTGTGCACTGATTTTTGCAGTGGTAGTGGCAGTTATATCCTCTACTATACGCCCCGCTTCAATCACTGCAACTGATTTACCCGATTCTTTAAGCATTATTGCAGCTGTAAGACCTGCTATACCTCCGCCAAGTACAGCAACATCTATCTTAAGTCCATTTTCCAGTTTGGAAAAATTAGTCTCAGGAGTACTATCTATCCAGAAGCTTTCTGCTTTTCCAGGTATTTCATCTGACATTTTATCTCAACCTTTCCAACAATACTAAATTTGCATCTTAAAAATAATGCATCAGCTAATATTTTACTGATTCAAGGGTATTTACTTATAAACTTAATGAAACACTTGTAGAATGAAAAGTCAATTGAATTCTAATGTATAACTTGATGTTATATTATTATGGCAGATATGACTTATTAGACTTGCGATTTTTAAACAATTCAGTAATTTAAAACTTTAAACCCTAAAAAACCATTATAATCACTTAATGTTAACCAATATAGTCTCACCTTCAACTTTAACGTTGAAAGTAGGCAAATCATAAGTTTTTACAGGTGCAATAATTTTCTCTAAACGTTCTGAATATTTCTTGAGTTCAGGAACTTTTTCCGCTCCAGGAATTGATGTAAGGACTGGTTCTTTAACGTTCTTTCCAGTGGTGACATCGAACTGAGATGCGTGTAAAGGACATATAACTGTAGTTCCCTGTAACTTGCCCATTGAAAGCCTCGCATTCATATGGCCGCACCTGTCACCTACCGCATAAATTTTCCCATCGACCTTTGCTAAAAGAATTTCAGCATCTCCTTCCTCAACATGCTTCATGCTTCCTTCAGGTACTTCATCAATCCTGGCAACTTCAACAAAACTAATTTTATCACCCCTAAAGCCTATTTTAAAAATAACAACCGATTAAAGCATATTTAATAAAAAAATAAAGATATAATTATTTATTATGTGATTTAATTAGTTACAATCTCAAATTCTTATTTATTACATGATTAAAGATTAGTTTACAGTATTTTCACATGCAAATAAACCATGAGTAGTAATAATTATTGATTGATTAACATTTAATAATTTCGCAGTTGAGGGTTTAAAAAGAGTTTTTTGAAAGAAAATAAACGATGAGATTGTTGAAAGTTAAAGGATTCAAAAAAATTGATTAGATGATTTCTTTTATCAGAGTACTGAATAGATTTTAAATTGTTTTTAAGAGATTTTAATGGATTTTGCATAGTTATAGTATTGTTCTTTTGTATGGACCAAATAGTTTGATATCTTTAGATGATTTAAGGGATTCGTATTGATTTTCGATCTCCGAGCGTCAGCGAGGCAGAACCCATTTGTTTTGAAATCATTTAGGAATTTAGATAAGAATTCAAAATTAGAATTTATTGAATTAAGAATGGGATTAAAATTAGAATTCGCTTTGATTTTAGATTTCCACAGTAAAAAATCTTCGATTTTTTACGAGGATTTTAAATTAAATTTTTTTTAAAAAAATTTAGCGGACCTGGGGGGATTTGAACCCCCGACCTTGGGATCCGAAGTCCCACGTCATATTCCTGGCTAGACTACAGGCCCATTTAAATAATTTTTAGATTATGATCAAAATGAAAATGGTACATTAGATAGCTTATAACTTCATTCATTATAAATTTATTGTAATTTGGAGTTGAAAATAAATGAAAAAAAGTTTCTACATGTATTCCAAGAAACATTATTTTCCATACATACAAAATAATTAACTTATTGAGACTTTGGAATCACCATTGGGACTCCTTCAAAGTTTTTAACATGCACATCAACCCCATAAGTTTCTTTTATAATTTCAGGAGTTATAACTTCTTTTCCACCTGTGGTGAATACCTGGCCTTCTTTTAATATTATAAATTTGTCAGAATATCTTAAAGCAAGGTTTATGTCATGCATAACCACAATTGAAGCAATATTGTGAGTATCTGATACTTCCCTTATGATCTTCATCACTTCTAACTGATTTTTTAAGTCAAGGTCACTGGTAGGCTCGTCTAAAAGTAAAATTTGAGGTTCCTGGACTAATGCACGTGCTATAACAACTTTTTGCAGCTCTCCTCCACTAAGTTCATTTATGTACCTGAGGGCGTATTCTTCAAGGTTCATGACCTTCAATATATTCTCTGTTAATTCTATGTCCTTCTTGGAAATATCCCATTTTATGTAAGGTTTTCTACCAAGTAAAACTGCATCAAAGACTGTGACAAACCCTGTTTCTGAACTTTGAGGTACATAACCAATTTTTCTTGCAATTTCGATGTCTTTCATTTTCTTCAGGTCCCTGTCTTCAACGAAGATCATGCCCTCTTTAAACTTCAAGATCCTGTTTATACATTTCATCAAAGTAGATTTTCCAGACCCGTTAACTCCCAGTATTGAAACAAAATCTCCTTTTTTAACCTTAAAGTTCACATCTTTAAGTACTGTTGCATTTCCATAAGAAAATTCAATTTTATCAACTGAAAGAACCATTTTATCGCCCCATTTTTATTATTAGATAAAAGAACAGAGGTGCCCCTAAAAAGGACGTTATAATACCCACAGGCAGTATAATAGGTGACAACACTGCCCTTGCAATCGTATCAGATATCAGCAGTATTAAAGCGCCGAGAATAGCCGATGCAGGGATTAAAAATCTATGGTCGTTTCCTATAATTCTCCTCATGATATGGGGGGCTATTAAACTCACGAAGCCTATAACTCCCAGAAATGCCACCACCACTGCAGATGTAAATGAAGAGATCAGCATTCCATGCAGCCTTATGCGTTCTGTATTGACACCTAACCCTTTTGCAGTCTCTTCTCCACTTTCAAGGCTGTTATAATCCCATGCATGATACATGAAGTATATCAAAGCAGGTATCAAAAGTATAAACATGAGCCAGACATCGTTCCACATTGCCTTTCCGACATCTCCAAATGTCCAGAATACAGTGGCTGCGACCTGAGTATCAGATGCAAAATACTGTAAGAACTGTATCCCTGCAATGAATAAGGAACTCATTGCCACACCTGCAAGTATCATTGCTTCGGGTGTTATACCCCTAGTCCTCGCTATCAAAAGGATTATACTAACACCGATCATTGCGCCCAAGAATGCTGCAACAACTGTGAGATAAGGGTTGTTTATAATAACTGCATCTGCCTGCATGCTGTTTAAAGTCCCTGCTCCCAAAACTATAATTGCAAATGCTGCTCCAAAAGCTGCTCCCTGAGTAATTCCCATGGTATAAGGACTTGCCAAAGGGTTTCTGAGTACATTTTGCATTATGCATCCTTCAATACCCATGCAGCAACCCGCAATTATAGCAGCTAGAATCCTGGGAATACGGATGTTCCAGATGATCAAAGCCCCGTCTGCCTGCCTGTTAATTAGTGCATTTATTATATCATATACTGATAAATTTGCAGCACCTACTTTAATTGAACATATCACTGCTATAACCAGAGCTATAACTAAAAAAATCCCAATATATGTTTTATTCCGTATATATGACTTATAGTCTGTAACTGTTTTATCTTTAAAGCTCAATTTATCTCACTTTTTTAGCTATTACAATTTTGTCCCTTGAAATTCTTCCAAAAGGAGTGTTAAAACGAGTTATTGGGTGCACGTCCACCACTGAAAATCCAAGGCCTTCCAAAAATTCCAAGTATTCATCAAAGAGCAGGTCTCCTTCAAATGTGAATTTTCTGCCTGTTTTATGGGATTTCTCAAAGTTGGTGAAATTCCATTCCATATCATCCAGAACATCTTCTAAAGAACCCGGTTGGTTTTCTGGAAAGTACTGTTTATTTACAAATAATCCGCCCATATTCAGAGAATTATAAACTTTTTCAGCGATTTCAGGGTTCTTACCTCCAGGATTGTAGGATGAAAAGATGATGTCGTAACTTCCGCCAAAATCATCGTTGTAGAAGTTTCCAGGAATAGTCTGAACACTGGAATCATATCTATCAATAAACTTCTTGGTTTCCTCTAAAACATCAGGGAGGTCAAACACATAACACTGCAAGTCTGGATTAACCTGGCTAAAAGCAATAGGGTACATTCCGTGGCCTCCTGCAAGGTCAAGTAAAGTCTCTGCATTTTTAAATTCATCGTAACCCGACAGCAGTTCAACTGTATCCTGCAGTTCACCGCATAAGCAGTCGTCAGCCATTCTCTGGACAACCATAGGGAAAATAACCTCTTCTTTTCTAGTTATGTTCCCTTTTATGCTGTTAGATAAATTATTCCATAGATTCACATTCTCTTCTAAAGCAGATATGCATCTAATCCTACTGTAACTAGATTTTGAGTTTAAATATAAATGTGAAGATCTCGTATTCTTATAAAATTCTCCTGACTTATCTACCAGATTCAATTTTACAAGTATCTCTAAAAGGTAGTTTGCCATTGCGGGTTTAATTCCAAGTTCTTCAGAAAGCTGCGTGTAAGTCATTTCATGTTCTAAAATGTCAAAAACTCCCAGTTCTATGGAAGTTTTCAGGACGTTGTATATTTTTAAGCCGTTTAACGTATTTTCAATAATTCCATGTAGGTCCTCTGCTGAAACATCTGGACGTTCTGTAATATTCATCTCCTTCACCCCTCAAAATTGTAAATTTTGGCAAAAATCTATGATTTTCCTCAACCTCAAAAAATAAAGAATTTATTAAAGATTTAACTGTTTGAATCCACTATAATTTTCCTTCAGCCGCCGTATATTGATACATCATTACCAAATATCGAACTTGTGAATATTTCATCATTTCACTTGCATTCAAGTACATTATCTCCAGAATATATGTCCTTAATCTTTTATTTACTTAAATAAGGTCCAAAATTGTTCTACCTGCAACATAAGTTACGAAAACTGTACTTCCACTACTTGAACTTGCACTACCTGACGTATAGATCAGCACCCCATTCTAATGCTATTGCAATAATAGTAATACTCACCACCAACTTTGGATTTATAAAATCGCCTCCATTTTGTATAAATTAAGCAAAATCAGTTATAATACTTTCGATCTAAGTAATAATACATATATAAAGGAACCCTTTTAACGTAATACTTAAACAAATGATAATAACACACTTATAAGCAACTTTCAAAAATGTAATACTCAAAAAAGAGTATTTTGTAATACATGATCACAGATTCACATTTAAAATTAGAACATATACCAAGAGCAGCGAAATAAAAAAAACTGTAACCACCCTTAGATGGCTTTTTAAATACACCTAATATGGTTGAATCATCAAGATTAACTCACTTTCTTAGCTATTATCATTTTATCCTGTGCTTTATTTCCAAAAGACGTATTAAAATGGCCTATACGATGTACGCTCACTATAGAAAATCCCAGATCTTCTAAAAATAAAAGATATTTTTCAAATTTCAAATCATTTTTAAATGTGAACCTTTCCTTTGATTTATTGGATTTCTCAAAGTTGGTGAAGTTCCACTCCATATTATCTAAAAGATCTTCCAACGAGTCTGAGCCAGCTTCAGGGAAGTACTGCTTAGTTACAAATAACCCTCCACGATTTAATGAATTGTAAACTTTTTCAGCGATTTCAGGGTTCTTACCTCCAGGATTGTACGATGAGAATATGACATCGTAAGTCCCCCCAAAATCATCGGCGTAAAAGTTTCCAGGAATAGTCTGAACACTGGAATCATATTTATCAATAAACTTCTTGGTTTCCTCCAAAACATCAGGGAAGTCAAACACGTAACACTGCAGATCAGGGTTTAACTGGCCAAAAGCGATTGAATACATGCCATGACCTCCTGCAAGGTCAAGTAAAGTCTCTGCATTCTTAAATTCATCGTAGTCTGCCACCAGTTCAACTGTATCCTGCAGCTCACCGCATAGGGCATCTTCAGCCATTACCTGTATAATGAACTGGAAAAAGTTCTCATCTTTTTTTGCTGTTTTACCTTTTAAGGTATGTTTTAAGTTATTCCAAAGATTAAGCGGTTCTTCCATAGATAATATACAGTTAATCCGTTTATAATCTGATTCAGAATCCAAATATGTTTCTGAAACAGGCGTGTTTTTATAATTTTCCCCTTCTTTCTCTACCAACCCCAATTTAACAAGTATTTCTAAGAGATAATAGGTTAACACAGGTTCAATTTCAAGTTTTTCAGAAAGCTGCCTGCATGTTGTACCCTTGTTTAAAATATCAAAAATTCCCATCTCTATTGAAGTTTTTAAGATGCTAAACACTTTTAAACCATTGGCAGCATTTTCAACCATATTCTGCAGTCCTTCCAACGATGTCCCCGGACGTTCTGTAATATTCATATTATCACCCCTGTAAAATAAAAAATAAAAAAAAGTAAATTAAAGATTCAGTTGTTTAAAACCACCATACTGTGTTTTTAATGTACTGTAAACTGATTCACCATTTCCACAATCGAACTCGGTAAATATCTCAGCAGCTTTTTTCTCTGGATCTACGTCCTTAAACTGTTCAGGATAAAGCACTTTTCCAATATAATAAGCATTTGCAAACATTTCATCCTTATTATAACTGTACATACAGTAGGCTAATACCCCATAAACATCACCGTTTTTAATGGCAGCAATGTTTTGATACTCTGGATTTTTAGCGGTTTCATTTTCTATTGCAGGTATACTGCCTCCTTCAACGAAAATAAAGCCAGGGTTCCATTTTATCAACTGTTCTTTATCTATTTGAATAGCATGGATAGTAGCATTTGTATCGTTAATTCCACTTGCAACATTTGAAGCATTTAACATTACAAACGGAGGGTAATATGGATTTGTAGATGTAATACCATGAGCTCCATAGAAAGCCTGCCCTGCAATATAAACTGTTTTATTACTATTGATACTGTTAGTACGTTTTGCAAGGTCTTCCTGGGTGGAATCAATGTAATTTGTAAGTTCTTCTGCCCTTTCTTCCTTACCTAAAACTTTTCCCATCATTTTTAAAGAGTTTTTATATGTATTCATCTGATCCGATGTTCCAACTGCACCCACATATGCAACAAGAGTTGGAATACCAGTTTTAGATTGAATTTCATTTGCTTGTTCGGCAGTTCCAGCAAATACCACATCTGGCTTGAGTTCTGCTATTTTTTCATAATTTACAGTATCAGTCTTTGCATTTCCAACCACAGGTAACTTCATCAGTTCAGGATGCGCAATGATGTAAGGCAGCTGATTTCCCCATCCCCCTGTTGAATTAGTCTCTATCTGTTCTATTCCAACCAGCTTATCACTGGCATTCAGGTACACTATTTCTCTAGCTGAACACCCTGTTCCTACCACTTTATTTACCTGTGCAGGGACTTGAACAGTTCTGCCTGCAACATCAGTTATAGAAACAGTGTTTCCACTACTTGAACTTAAATTACCTGAACCTAAAGCATAGATCAATGTAGCACTTAATAATACTACAATCGCAATAATACATGCTATCACCTTTGAATTTATAGAATCACCTCCATTTTGTATAAGTTAAGCAAAACAAGTTATAATACTTTCGATCTAAGTAATAATACATTTATAAAGAGGCCGTTCAAATGTAATAATTTAGATTATAATAATAACACATTTATAAGCAGAATTTAAAAATGTAATACTCAAAAAACTCTATTTTGTAATACTTAAAAGGTAAAAAATTCGTTTTAAGTAATATTTTTAAAATGGGGTAATAAATTGAAGTAAAAATTTTGTACTAAATGATATCTACCCAAAAGAAAAAAAACAAAAGAATTATGTTCTCGAATAATAATCATCGAAGCCATTTTCTGAATGAATTCCTGAAAAAATCCAGTAGATGAGGTCTCTAGGTCATGATATACGAATATTTAGATAACAGATAAATTCTTATGACTATAAGATAGCAGATAAAACATTTACTTCAAAATTAGGAGGAATGTGCTCTTGATTGTTAAATTTAATATTTTTGATATAAAGAAACGAATTCCATTATTGCATAACAGCACTATTAAAAAAATTGATAATAGTTATCCATCCGATGAGAAGTATTTGGTGCGTTTTAATGATAACAATAAATATCTTCTTCGTTTATTTGATTTAAAGGAATATAAATCTAAGCTCAATTTCGGATTTTAGAGAAAATGAAAGATTATAAAGTAAAATGTTCAAGACCCGTTGAAATTGGGAAATTATCAAAAGTTGGATATATGATTCTTTCTTTTGATGGACATGATAGAATCTCCCAACTCCCTAATTTAAGTGATGATGAACAATTTAAAGTTGGATATGAAGCAGGAAAAGGAATTAAAAAAAATTCATCAATATGCTGCTCCTAAACATATTTCTTCCTGGTATGAGCGAAAAGCTATAAAACATGAAAAATATTTGAAGAATATTTAGCATGGGGTAAGAACTAAGAATGAAAATAACATTAAAACATTTATTGAAGATAATATGAGCCTTACCAAAGAACGCCCCAATATTTTTCAACATGATGATTTTCATGCGGGTAACATAATTATAAATAATAATAAGGAACTAACAGGGATTATTGATTTTAACAGGTACGATTGGGGTGATCCCTACATGAATTTATAAAAGTAGGGATATTCAGTAGAGAGGTTAGTATTCCATTCTCAATTAGACAAATTAAAGGCTATTTCAATAATAATGAACCCCTGAATTGTTTTGGAGGTTATATTCTCTTTATCTAGCAATGAGTTTATTTTCAACAGTTGTATGGACCTAAAAGTAATTCCTGAAGATATTGATGACATGCTCGATAAAATATATATGGTTTTAGAAGATCATGATTTTTTTTAATGAAATAAAGCCTATTTGGTACAGATATTAATGGAATCTAACAATCATATAACTGTATAACTGTAATAACCATTCCATTCACAACAATTAGCTGCATTCAGAATATTATACTCATGTTGAAAAAAATCAATTAAGTCATGTGAATCCAGTACGAAGAAATGTTAAATAAATTAAACTCGTTTCATATTGATTAATAAAAAAAGAAAAATGTTTAAATTTAAGTCCTTGAATAATCATTAAAACACGGGATACACACGATGTTACCATTTTCTACTCGTGCCCTGTGCTCTGCTACCAGTTCGCCACATTTAGCACATTTAACTGACTGGAATATCCTGGCTTCTTCAGGAATTTCAAGTTTAACATGTTCTATTTTGAATAATTCCTCATCAGGCACGCCAAGGATATCAAAAGATGCTTTATCCTTTTTTTCTTCAAATTTTGATTTTTCTTCTTCACTGGCAGATCCAGAAAAAGCTTTTTCCCTAATTTCAGCAAATTCAGGGTCCATCTCATCTATGCTCATCTTTAAAGACAGACGTAAAGTATCCCCTGTTTTCCTGTTTACAAATGAATAAACATTTTTTCCATGATCTTTAAATATTAAATTTCCTTTACCCATAGTACATCCCGTTACAACCTGTATTGCATCAACACTGCAGCTGTCGTTTTCCACTATAGCAAGGAACTCTTCATCTATTGCTCTATCTGAACCAAGCTCTTTTATAGCTATTTCTGATGCACGGTACCCTATAGCTGTCCCTGGACAAACATGGCCATGAAACTTAGTTACTTCTGAAAATGGTAATATCCGCATTGAATTTTCCATATTATCACCTGTAATACTTTTATTTTTTAGATTATTGAAAAAAGAATATAATTCCAAGCTACTTTATAAATTTGCCGATGAAGTAAAAAAAAATAGAAAAAGCTGCTATTTCCTACAGCCAAAAAATAGTTAAAATACCAACATTATAAATGTTTATATTTCTATGTAATGCCAGTTATCAGCTTATCCAACTCCCCTATGGCAGAAGGCATATCTAAAGATTCACCCTGAAGGTTTATATGGGCGAGAGTAGATGAATAGGGCAGGATACCTTTAATTGTTATGTTTTTTAAAGTCAGCATCTCTTCTAAAATTGACGTTGTTTTCCCATCAACCTTATTTAAAACAACAGCAAAATTTTTCCCTGCTTCTTCAGTTAATTTGGCTGCTTTTTCAGTTAATAAAACAGCGTCGTTAGAAGGATCAACCACCATTAAAACTGAATCTGCACCTTCTACTATTCCCCTTCCAAAATGTTCTACCCCTGCTTCAGTATCTATTAAAACCCATTGGTCTTCTTCTACTGCCAGGTGGTTCAGAAAATCCCGTGCTATAGCCCCCATAGGACATGCACATCCTTCCATAGTGTGTTCAATTTTTCCTACCTGCATTAAAGCCAGATCACCATTCCACTTGACAAATTCTGGTGATAAACTGTTCAGGTCAGAGTTTTCCATGAAAAATTCCGCATGTTCATTTTTTTCTTCTTTAATCTGGGCCATTAACTTGTCCATTACAGCAGGTTTACCTCCCAAATAATCCATAAGGGTCTTTTCTGCAGGTTTAAATCCAAGCATTGTCCCTAAACCCAAATTAGATTCATCTGAATCTACTACTAAAACTGTTTTCCCCTGTTCTTTAAGTTCTTTGGCCATTAAAGTCACTAAAGTACTTTTTCCACAGCCGCCTCTTCCACTAACAACTATCTTTGGCATGACAACACTTCCTGCTCATTTACCTGTACCTGGCACTTCTTTTTTCTCATACATCCATGACAATGGATCTTTACCGTCTTCAAACATAGCACCAAAAGGTTCGAATTTATCAATACTCTTAACGGTGCAAAAATGCATTCCCCTATCTGATTCCGTCATCATTAATGGTTTAGCCTTTTCTAGATCCCATGAACCGTCCTCATGGTTGTAGACATCATCATCTATCTCCAGATGTACTACTTTACCCATAATCAGCAAATAAGGTACCCCATTATACTCTTCTTCGTGCATACTGTGGAGTTTGCATTCCATCCACGCGTAGCAGCCTTCAATTCCAGGTGCTTGGACTTTTGTGGAAGGTTTTTCTTTTAAATCTGCCAGTTCAAATTCATTAACATCAAAAGGAACATGCATAGCTGTTGGTATCACTTTATCAGACATATTAGCACCGGGCATGTTAATAACGAATTCTTTTGTGCTTTTAATGTTAACAAATGTATCCCTCATTTTCGCTGAAGCCACACAAACCAGATCAAATGGGCGTAAAATGGGCATAACACACGAATAAGGTGCTATGTTTCTAACACCATCTTCACTAACTGTAGAAATAAATGATACCGGTAATGGTATCAGCGATTCTCTCTTAAAATTTTCCAATATCATATTACCACCAATAATCCTTATATCTTCACCCATATAAATATTAGCTTTTTATTATATAGTATTACTAATTTAGCAAAGTTCAGCTAAAATTTATTACCCTACCTAACTAAAATGTTGGCTTATTCAGTAAAATAAATAAATTTACAGATTTTAAAATCAAAATAAAGATTTTTAAGCTTAAAAATTAATTTTTGTATACCGCAGAATATAAATTACCACATAAACAATTAAATTAATAAAAATAATATATTATCCGGAATTAAAAAATAAGACGAACTACACTAAATAACCTTAAAAATAAATAAAAGAGGTAAATTAATGCTTGCAAAGAGAATTATACCATGTCTTGACTGTGATTTGAATGTACCACACGGGCGTGTTGTGAAAGGTGTGGAATTTAAACAGATCCGCTATGCCGGAGAGCCTGTCGACCTTGCGACTCGTTACTATGAAGAAGGTGCAGATGAAATTGTATTTTTAGATATTACAGCATCTCACGAGCGCCGAGAGACCATGACTGACGTTATTAAAGCCACCACAGAAAATGTATTCGTCCCAATTTGCGTGGGCGGCGGAATAAGAAAGCCAGAAGACTATGTTAATATGCTAAAAGCCGGTGCTGATAAATGTTCTACAAATACTGCCGCTATTCACAATCCAGATCTTATCAACGAAGCTTCAAAAGTTGTAGGTTCACAGGCGTGTGTAATCGGGATAGATGCAAAGCGCCGCTACGTTGAAAACCCAAAAGAAAGTGAAGATAAGATCATAGTTGAAACAGATAAAGGCTACTGCTGGTTTGACTGCAGCATATATGGAGGGCGTGAATTCACTGGAATCGATGCAATTGCATGGGCTATTGAATGCGAAGAACGCGGAGCCGGTGAAATCCTGCTAACATCCATGGACCGCGATGGAACCAAAGATGGGTACGATAATTATCTTAACAAAGCCATAAGTGAAGCTGTAAATATTCCAGTCATTGCATCAGGTGGTGTAGGTAGTCCAGAACATATTTACAATGCGTTTACACAAGGCAAAGCAGATGCCGCTTTAGCTGCCAGTATCTTTCACTTTAAAGAGTATTCAGTAGGTTTTGTCAAGAAATATTTAAAGAAAAGAGGAATTCCTGTCCGACTATAATTGTCAACAGGAATTTAATTATGCTCTTTAAAAAAATTAAATTTTGAGTAATCCATTAAAATATTCATATGATCTAGTTTTAGGAGTTAGATATTTCAGATTATTTCTCAAATTTGTAGATAATCTGTTTAAAAGTACCTTTTAATACAAATTAAAATTTAATTTTAACCTATGAAAATCTAAATACAGATTAATTAATTAATAATTTGAAATTAGAGTTAACTATTATTTATTTTGTACTTTTGCTAATTATAAACATTTATAAACATATAATTAAGTTTAATGTCCTATTTTATAGGTTAAATAAAGTTAATAACATTTTAAAATATTTTTAAAATGTTATTAGGTTAAATATAATATTTAAAGTGTCTTTTGACCTTTTCTTTAGATATAAGGTGTTAATAAATTATTATTAATATATCGGAAAATTTAAGAGTTACATCACCCATATCACAGTATTAAATAAAAATATTATATGAGGCAAAATTGCGGGAATGTGAGTTAAATGAAAGGAGAGCCTGATCTATACGATAGAGCCAGTTTAAGTTCAGATGTGACGGTTTGTGAACTAGAAAAATATGAAAATGAATCTAATTTTGAAATAATGGAAAATGTATCATTCAATAGATGTATTATATGTGGTAAAATTATAGTACCTTGGGAAATTTACGACCATAAATACTGTAAATACTGCGCAGATGTAATTAAATCTGCAAAAAACAAGTCTTATGGTACGTGTATTGAATGTAATAATCCTTTTCCTATTTCCCAGCTCTATAAATTAAAATATTGTCCAGATTGTGCAGAAAGAATTCGCACCTGCCAATGCTGCAACACAGAATTCGTTTTTGAAGACGAAAATTCTTTTATTTGCCCATCATGCATAGATACATTATCTAAAGAGTGTATCAAATGTGGAAAAGAATTCATTCCAGAAGGAAATTACAGCTATTTCTGTCCTTCCTGTTATAACGAGTATAAAAGAAATATGGAAATTCAAATCCTGGAAAATTCATCCCACGATATAGAACTTTATAAATCACATGATAAAGAATCAGCTGATTTTAATTCTTTAATTAAAAATTTGAATGGAAATAATCCGATTAAACGAGCACTTGCCCTGGAAACCGTATGTACTATTAAAAATAAAGATGCTTTACCAGTGGTAATCAGTGCTTTAAAAAATAGAGATATGAATATCAGATGGAAAGCAGCTAAATACCTGGGCATTTCCAGAGACAAAAAGGCAGTAAAACCTTTAATTGAAGCATTGAAAGATAAAGAGTTTATTGTCAGGAATAACGCTGTTTGGAGTCTGGGAGAAATAGGAGATAAAATGGCTATAAAACCTTTAACCCTAATTTTAGAAGATGAAAATAAATATGTAAGATGCAGCGTAGAAGAAGCTGTTGAAAAAATAAGAAATAGTTAGAACAGCGGCGGTATATCTACTACTTGAAAATAAAAATTAATAATTGCTTTAACGCCTAATCACTAAGTATGTTAAAACGTTTTTGGTAAAAATTAATCTATTTTCCATTAAAAACTATTTATAAGAATATTACATCTAATTTCAGCTATATATATCCTTAAAATATATTAGGACTCTAAATTAGGAAACTAGGAAGAACAAACCCCCATAAACCCATAAAATATATATGATATTATTAAAAAATATTAATATTATATGTAACAATATTTCCTAAAAAGGGAGGGTTTTTAGTTAGATTTATAGCTGAAAATATGGAAAAAAATGAAATCAAATACATCGAAACTGATCTTAAAGGTATTCAACTCCTAAGATCAGCCCAATTAAATAAGGGCACTGCTTTTAGTGATACAGAACGAAAAAAATTTTTCTTAAAGGGCCTGCTGCCACCTGTTATAGAAACTATAGAAGATCAGATGCAAAGAGCCTACCACCAATATTCTTTGCAGACAGATGACCTTCAGAAGAATATATTTTTGAATAATCTTTACAATACCAATGAAACCCTCTTTTTCAGGCTTATCTCAGAGTATATTGAAGAGATGATGCCCATAATTTACACCCCAACTGCAGGGCTAGCTATACAGCATTACAGTAGTGAATTTAGAACACCCCGCGGTATTTATATTTCTTATCCTGATCAGGACAATATTGACGAGATCCTGAATAATCTAAGCAACGATATTAATCTGATAGTTCTAACTGATTCTGAACAAATACTTGGAATAGGCGACCAGGGAGCCAATGGAATCGGAATTTCAGTAGCTAAAATTGTAATTTACACTCTATGTGCAGGCATTAATCCCAAAAAAATGCTTCCAGTGATGATTGATGTTGGAACCAACAACCCTCAGTTACTTCGTGACCCTCTTTATATAGGCTGGCGTCATTCCAGGATCCAGGGAAAAGCATATGATCAATTTGTAAGTAAAGTAGTAAAAGCCATCAAACAAAAATTTCCAGATGTGTTTCTCCAATGGGAAGATTTTGGAAAAACAAAAGCTCGATGCAACCTGAACCAGTATCAGGATAAGATATGTACATTTAACGATGACA
This sequence comes from Methanobacterium veterum, assembly GCF_000745485.1. NCBI lineage: Archaea > Methanobacteriati > Methanobacteriota > Methanobacteria > Methanobacteriales > Methanobacteriaceae > Methanobacterium > Methanobacterium veterum. The sequence continues at coordinate 201,965 of NZ_JQJK01000009.1, read as the reverse complement.
TACAGGGTACCGGTGCCGTTGCCACGGCTGCTATCCTCAACGCTTCAAAATTAACCCATACCCGACTATCAGATCACAGAATAGTGATTTTCGGTGCCGGAACAGCTGGCTGCGGTATTGCAGACAGAATCTGTGAATGGATGATAAAAGAAGGGCTGAGTTCTCAAAAAGCCCGTTCAAGGTTCTGGCTTATGGACAGTCAGGGGCTTGTAACAAATGATAGAGAAAACCTAGATTATTTTAAAGCTTCATATGCCCGACCACAGGAAGAATCTCAAAACGGGGATAAAAAAAGCAAAAATACATCTCTTTTGGATGTAGTTTGCAATGTAAAGCCCACTATCCTTATTGGTACCAGTGCAGTGAATAGTGCCTTTGATATAGAAGTAATTAAAGCCATGGCTTCTGGTGTGGAATATCCTATCATTTTCCCGCTTTCCAACCCTCCAATAATGGCAGAGGCAACTCCTGAAAATATACTCCGTTGGACAGATGGAAATGCCATTGTAGCCACAGGAAGTCCTTACCCTGATGTTATATTAAATGATAAGTCCATATCAGTGGCCCAATGTAATAATGCATTGATATTTCCAGGGTTGGGCCTAGGAATAATATGTGCTCACGCAAAAAGAGTGACTTCAGGAATGATTGATGCTGCAGTTAAAGAACTGAGCAATTCTGTTAACCTGCAGGATGATCATCACTCCAGATTACTTCCTGAAGTCTCAAGATTGCAGGAAGTGAGCAGAGATATCGCAGTGGCAGTAGTTAAGAAAGCTATTGCAGAGAAAACTGCCAGAATTAACCCAAATAAGGATATTAGTGAATTAGTTAATGAAAACATATGGAAGCCTGTCTATGTTCCATATCATTAAATAAAACATCTTAAGGTTGAGGAAATTTCGAATCTCCCTACATGAAAATCGTGAGATTTTCATACTTCTAAATAAATTACCCTCATATTTTAACCTAAAATTATCTGAGAAAACAGTATAAAAAGAACAAAGATAGCTAAAATTAATAGTGCATATCTCCTTGAAGATCCCCCCGTAACGTCTTCATTTTTAAATCCAAAAAATGCATTGATGTTGATGAAATGAAAAACTGTTCCTAAAAATAAAATGAATAGTAAATAAGGCATGGAAACTGTAATTATGGCTATAATTATATAAAACAAATATTCAGCTACAAAAGCTAGCGGCCCCCTTCTCCACAATCCAAATCCAAACTTAATATCCTTACTGCTAAATCCAAACACAGGTAAATCTTTAATATGCACCATAACATCCAGGATCCAATGGGATATTGAAGCTATAACAAAAATCACCGCTATAAATGGATTTTTCAAAAACAATGCAAGAACTAAACCTATTATCAATGCCAAAATACTTGTAAGTACCAGAGAATGAGATACAGGGTAACTTTCAAATACAATATCCGACATTAACGGCTTATTTTTATCAAATTTAGCCTTTTCAACACCTGATATAACCAAAATTGACCATAGAATGTCTGGAAATGAAACCCCAAGAAGAGGAATGATAATTGGAACTCCTGGAAACATATATCCTATCAGGAAAGCAGCAGCAAAATGTCCAATAAACATTTTAAATCATAACTATTTCTATTGTTTTAATATAATAAACAAGTTTGTTATAAATGTTTTTAAGCTTTAAAAGATAAAATAATGCAAATATTCTCTGTTCAATGTCTAGACATGAGTCATAAGTATTAAACTCTACAACAACAGGATAAAATCTAAAATTCAAAAAATTTTTGAACGTCTAAATTAAAAATAATAAACATGAAAATCCGCTGCCCCTGGGCTGAAAAAGACCCTTTACTTATGAAATATCATGACCTGGAATGGGGCAGTCCAGTCCATGATGATAATCTTCTTTTTGAGTTCCTTGTGTTAGAAGGAGCACAAGCTGGTTTAAGCTGGGTTACAGTCCTTAAAAAACGGGAAAGTTATCGTGAAGCATTTGACAATTTCGATCCTGCTAAAATTTCTCGTTACAATGAGGAAAAAATCGAGGATTTAATGAATAATTCTGGCATAATACGCAACCGCCGTAAGATTTTATCTGTCGTTACTAATGCAAAAGCTGTTTTAAATGTTCAAAAAAAATTTAACTCATTTGACTCTTATATCTGGCAGTTTGTAGGCAGAAAACCGATCCAAAATAAATGGAAACATGCCGAAGATTTACCCGCATTTACCGCCGAATCTGAAAATATGAGCAAAGATTTGAAAAAAAGAGGTTTCAAATTTGTGGGGCCTACTATCTGCTACGCGTTCATGCAGGCCGTAGGAATGGTTAACGACCATATTATAGACTGTTTTCGACATGAAGAAGTTAAAAATGAAATTAAAATAGATTTTTAGGTTACATTTTTAATTCATTTTTCCAAGATTACAGATTATGTGCTATAAATTCTAGTGGAAAAATGAGTATATAAACTAAACCACTCCAAGCAGGTATTACAAAAGAAAGCGCTATCGCTGAAAGAGTAATAACTATAAAAATAAGTATATCTCCTCTAATTGAAGCTATTTCATTATTATCTACTTTTTCATGGATTAACTCCCTCTTACTGGCATAATACCAGTTCAGATAAAGAAATACTGCAATTCCCAGCATATTCAAATTAGAAAGAAGATGTGAAATAGGAAATTGAGCATATTTTGCAGTTAAGGACGCAAAAAATGGAACCAGTACTATAAACAAAAGCCATACTAAGTTTATCCATAACATAATGGTATCTACCTGCTTTATCCTGTGAAAAATACGGTGCTGTAAAGTCCAAAACAATGCTAACAGGAGAAAGCTCATTACCAATGTGTAAAATCCAGGAAGAATAGCATAAAGAGCATTTTCAACAGCCCCATTAGATAAAGGACCAGCTACATCAGGTACAACTAATGTCAAAACCAGTATAGTCATTGCAATAGCAAATATACCATCCACAAGGGCTTCTATACGGCCAGTAGGCACGGTTGAATTATATTTTTTATGACTCATAATTATAAACTCCAAAATAAAATTATAATATTATATCCTTAATCTAAGGAATATCCCTTAAATATTTAATGATGTTTATCGTTATTCCAGTAATAAATTTCAGCAATAGTTATTTATAGATGAAATTACATTAAGAAATCCAATAAGTTCTCCTATAACCAAAATACGCCGTTAATACTTTAAAAATAGAGAAGATAATATGAAAAATGAAAAGCCAGTGCTAGGATTCGATAAATTCCTGATGATGGCCCTCCTAAAGGAAGGCCCGCTTAGCAAAGAAGAACTATGGGAAAAAACCATCTTATTTTTATCCCTGATCTGGTACCAGCAGTTACCTGGTAAAGGCCAGCCCTTGGCTGAACACCTGTTCTTCAAAGTTGCAAGTATACGCTCCAAAATAGAAGACGGAAGAGCAAGTAAAGCCACAGGTTCTCCTGAAGAGGAAATGAAAAAACTAATGGAAAGAGACTGGGTTAAATTAAACGATGAAAACAAATATGAATTAACCCCTGAAGGCCTAAAAAATGCCAAAATATTCAAAGAGCACATGGAAAAAAGTGCTTCATCAGCAGAGGGCGAATTAACGCCTTCCAGTACTGCTAAAAACACTACTTTTTTAGATGCATTCCTTGCTGTACTTAAATTAGGTAGCGGTTTAGTAAGCGGTAGTGTTGGTCTGATAGCAGACGGTACAGATGCTACCATGGATACAATCGAAGCTATTTTAGTTTGGCTCGGGATCAAATACCATAAAGAAGATCTAAGTACTATCCTGGTTATAATAGGATTATTTGTGGCTTCCATAAGCGTTTTATTTGACTCTGTCACCCACATATTAGGAGCATTAGCCGGGCATTCGGAACCCCTGACTTTACCATTTCTGGTTATAGCAGTTGAAGGAATAGCCATATTGGCAGCGGTCTTTTTATTCTATTACCAGCGCTTCGTTGGAAAAGTCTCCAACAGTTTGACGTTGATATCACAGTCTGTGGACTCTAAAAATCATATATTCATTGGTACTTCAGTTATTATAGGTGCTATTTTTGCAATCTACGGTATCTACTTTGTGGACGCAGTTATAGGATTATTTGTAGGAGCCGGTATTTTTAGAGATGCTGTTGGATTACTCCGGGAAGCTATTTCAGCTCAAAAAGGTGAGGAAGAAGATTATTCACAGGAATATAAATTACCACTGGAAGAATGCTGGGAAGAAAATAAATTAATGGCATTCAGAAACTGGATATTATATGCTTTATGGGCTGAAGATCTGAAAACACGCCCCGAAATTGTAACATCTCTTAAAAGGGCTTTTCATCCAGATAACTACATTCCAGTACTTAGTGAACTAAATGCAACCTGTAATGAACACTATGACTTTGAAGGCCAGTTTGAAATTTTGATACATCCATTAAAAGAACATGAACTTTTAATTGAAGAAATTGAAGAGTATGTTATAACTGAAAAAGGTGGAAAACATCTGAAAACCTTTTTTGACAATTTCAGATACTATGATGTCCACTACTCTGACAGAATATTGCTGGCCATGACGAGGGATGAAAAACCATCAGCTGAATTAGATGAAGAATCCCCAAATACTAAACCAAAAGCGCCGAAAGGCTTCTAAAACATTATTTTTCTTAAATGAGGGCATATTAATCAAATATCCTAGATAGTATAGGCTAGGTGAAATCCATAAATATAACTCCAATGTAACGTTTTGTGTATCCCCCTATTGAGATTTTAGATAAAATGAGTAATCACTCTAATAATGAAATAAAAAATTAGATTTAATATATTTGGCTTTATGCATGATAAGGATCGAAATGTATGAATTCAGAATTAAAATTTTTTGAAACCAACATGAGTAAACACAGGAAATTTTTCGAGACTATGTTAACGATTTTAGTCTTATTAGACATAGTACTAATTTCCTGGACATCAATATTTCATGAAATAAACGGCCCATTTTATACATTAGTCGTTTACTATGATCTAATTGTTTGTCTAATTTTAATCCCTGATTTTGCTTATCGATTATGGGCATCGGATAATCGGAAAAAATTCCTGCTTGAAAATGGGATTGATATCTTAGGAATGGTTCCATTAATCATAATAGGGCCAGCACTATCATACTCCAGATATTTCAGATTATTCAGAGTAATAAAGATCCTAGCACTTTTAAAAGATGATTTACCTGGTATTTACAGATTTTTCAGGGAAACAAATTTAGATTACGCTATCGTAGCCCTTTTTTTCACGCTTATTATTAGTGGTTTTACTTTTTACCTGTTAGAAGTTGGAGTAAATCCTAAAGTGCATGGTATCAATGATGCATTATGGTATGCCGTTGTCTCCATAACAACCGTTGGTTTTGGTGATATTGCACCAGTAACTACCGACGGCAGGCTAATATCAATCATCATCATAATAGCAGGAGTTATCTTCGTAGGTTTTTTAACCGCTTCTATATCATCATGGCTTATTAAAAGGGAGAAAGGAGAAGATACAGATAGATTAGATGAAATTGAGAGTGCAATTATTGATGTGAAATCTGAAATTAAAGAGTTAAAAGAAATAATCGAAAAACAAAACAAATAAAGAGAAATATTTGAAACTCAAAGATTCTTGATTTACTAATTATCTTGAACTCGATTTAAAAGATCATAAACAGGCATAATAGTTTAAAAAAACGTTAAAAATGTACAGTGAGGCGATTATATGACATTTTTTATAGGACCAATAGTACGATGGCTATTTGCAGATATTGGGCTACATGGAACTATTGTTGTTATAATATCCATTTTCATAAGTGTTATTGTTGGTAAATACCTGAAGGAAAAACTTGCTTCAGCTAAAACGGGCGTTGGAAATAAAAATGAATTTGGAGAGAAGCAGGAATTTGTTGGAAATATAGATAAAAGTTTAGAGAATGATGAAGTAAGGAAAAATCAAGCTAAAAATACAGAAAATGAAAGTACTGAAAATAAAAAAGAATATACAAGAACAGAAAGTCGTAGAGATATAAAACGTAGAGAACGTGAAGAACGTAGGCAAGAAAGGAGAGAAAGAAGAAATAGATGGTAAAATTCATAAAATAATGGATATAACTGGTTATAAAACCTATATTCTATTTTTAAATTATAAACATGTGTTATATCCGCCTCTATCTTATATCTTATAACTTATAAGTTATAATCTAATTCATGGCTGTTTTTTCGTAGGAAATTGTAACCTAAAAAAACTTAATCATGTGCTTGAAACCTTTCTAAATAGATTAATCCCATAAATCTCCCTTGAGATGCGATAATTAGAGGATAAATCAGTAAATTAGCAGCGAAATCAGTGATGTATACATTAAGAGAAATCATTGCCCCTACACTGTAAAATATCATGTGGAGAAATCCAGCAAACAATATTAAATAAGCAGCCATTATTGAAAGCCCTGTTAATGAAAGGGCATATTTTTTCAAACCAATACATCTTATATCCTTAAACACCATTTTAAAATCAAAAGCTGCTCTTAATTGATTTTTATAAGCCATACGGGGTATTGCTGTAATACTTAAGATATAAGCTGAAATATAAAACAGCGATGTAAGCATGAAAAGTCCAATCATGAGCCCGGGATTCAAAGTTGCATATCCCATTTTTACGAGTACAAACAATGCAAATTCAGAAATCAATCCAGGCAACATGAAAAATATTACCACTGTAGCGACTTTCAAGCCATCGATAAACATACCTTTCCAGTTTTCAAAAGGAGGCAGCTCATAATTACCCTCTATCGTGTTTTCAATAATTCTCATAAGGTACCCGCCTGCAAATACAGCAGGTACAATTAGAAATACTGCAGAGCAAAATAAAAGTCCCAATCCCAGTATCCTCTTGGAATTAGAAAAGGGATACGAGATATATGAATCAGCAAACATTTCAGTTATATTCATAAAAATTCTTCCTATTAAATATTAAATAATATTTCCATTAATGCTATCCGTTACATTATTCTCTTTTAAACGAGATATAAATAGCTGATGTAAATGAAGCTTGAGAGATCATTTTATGAAAGAAACACGTTAATTGTGGCTAGGAAACTCTTAGGCTGTGTTTTAGTGCATATAACTCCTGAAGGCATAACTAAAGGTAGAATTGTAGAAACAGAAGCTTATATGGGTCCTGAAGATAAAGGTGCACATTCCTACGGAGGCAGGCATACACCAAGAATGAACCCTCTGTATAAAACAGGGGGATTTGCCTACATTTACCAGCTGCACGGTTATAATTACTGCATTAACGTGGTAACTCAAAAAGAAGGAGTACCTCAAGCAGTGCTTATTAGAGGATTAGAACCTGTAAAAGGCCTGGAATTAATGGCAAAGCGGCGTAAAATTGATATTTCAGATAACCGGAAAAGTAAACTTAAAAATCTGACTAACGGCCCTTCAAAACTCTGTCAGGCAATGAAAATCAACACATCCCTTAATGGAATTGATCTATGCGGAGATGAAATTTTTATTACCAATCAAACTGATTTAAGGAGTAACGAAGAAATTATAGCTGCACCTAGAGTTAATATTGATTATGCAGAAGAATACCGGGATAAATTATGGAGATTTTTAATTAAGGGAAATGCATTTATAAGCAAAGGTTATAAAGGTCGAAACTTTAAGAAGATGTAATTCCAGCAAGAGCCAATTTTTAGTAGATATTTCCCTGTTAATCCCATCCTAACCATGTTTATACCATTTTTTTATAATTCAATAGTTATCACAACTAATATATATTTACATTTTTTAAAATGGCAAAAGTTTTTTAAACTAAAAATTTATAATTTGACTCTAGAAAGGTTGATTTAAGCTATTATAATCCCCTTTTCTAAATTATGGAAAATGGATAATTCCAGTTACTTATACCCTAACTGAAAAAAGTGGGGTATTTGGAGCGTTGACAGCATGATCAAAACACTTGAGCTAGACTCTTTCGAACAGTACTCTACCATGGGGAATGCCCCAAAATGCCCAAAATGCGGCATTAAAACATGTTTTAATCCGTACAGTGATTCTTATAAATGCATTGCGTGCGGCTATACTAAACACGTGTCGGAATTAGCTAAAACTCAGAGCTACGTTTCTTTTAGAGATTCCATTGATTTAAACCAGGACAACAAATATAAAGATCCTTCTTTTATCAACCCATCTAAAGATGAATATAAAACCTGGAATCACATTAAACAGCTTTCAAAAAAATCATATGGAAAATATGATAGAACCTATGAAGCCCAAAAGAAAAGAAAGCAAAGAATAGAGAAATATCACTCTTATATCGATATTATCGGCAGTTTAATTAAAATGGATCCATACTCAATTATAGATGCCAAAGAAATGGTTATATACATTATGAACCAGGAAAGGGCCATGAAAAATCTCTGCGGTAACTGTAAAATAGAGGTAATTTTGTCTTCCATATGCCTTTACACTGCATTTACTAAAAATAATGTATCACTTAATCCGAATTTACGCTCTAATCTAGATGACTACTGCTCCGGAAAACTTACTGACAGGTCAATTAGTACTATATCGCCCAGAGCAGAGCAATATTATGAAAAAACATTTAAATTAAAGTTTAATGCAGGATACATTATGGAAGGAGAATAGTCCTTGCTGTGTCCCATATAACTAACAAGTTGGAGAGAAGCCAACAGTTAATTATTTCTTTTCTAATGATGTTTTAATAAATCTAATTTATATTTAAACTAATTCTTTATCTTGTTTTAAAGATTAGGTAAATTATAATATTTTATAACTTCAAATTCTTGTTTTAAAGAGACTTACCTATTAAAATTTATATATCAAAAAATCTCGCTGTGTCCCATATAAACAATAAGTTGGAACATACCAATAATTAATTCTAGTTTTAATTAAAATTATTATAGCGTCTAATTTTACATTTAGATGAAATATTTACCTGATTTTTCAAAATTAATGGAATCATAACAATTTACAGCTCAAAGTTTAAGGTATTTTATCTGTAACATCATGAGATTTCGCTGCGTCCCATATAACTAACAAGTTAGAAAGAACCAATAAGTAACTTTTTTTTCTGTAACGCTTTAAAACTTTTAATTTTAGATTTAAATTAATTTTACACCTTATCTTAAAAATTTGCCCGATTTAGAGATGTAAATCCTTAAATTCCTGTTTTTAGTTTATTTATAAAATTTATGGAAAATCTCGCTGCGTCCCATATAACTAACAAGTTGGAAAGAAACCAAAACTAATTTTATATATTCTAACAATACTTTAAAACGCTTATTTTTACATTTAAGCTAAGTATTTATCTATTTTTAAAAATTAATTAAATTATAAGAATTTATGTCTCAAATCTTATTCTAAAAGTAGTTATTATATAAACCATCCCGCTGCGTCCCATATAACTAACAAGTTGGAAAAGAGCCGGCAACTAATTCTATTTTTGATTAAAAAATTTATAATAATGCTCACCGTTGTATTTATTCTATATTAAAATATTCAACTAATTTTAATTTATCCGGATCATGACGCATGCCTACACCTTAGTAATAAAACCTACAAATTTATTACTATCAAAGAATATAATATAACTAATGCCTGAACTGAACTCCTTAATTGCCAGCATTCTACCCTATGCCCTAGGTGCAGCAGTAAGCCCTGTTATCTTAGCCACAATATTAACTACCGTTTCTCCCACAAGAAGCCCGCGCTTAGCTTCATTCTCATATCTGTTTGGCGCGATTATATTTTTCCTTATTGTGGCATTTTCAGGCATGTATATTGGCAGTGGCCTTTCTGCTGTAGCCCTGGGTACAATCCGCATCGGTGCCATAACAGAAGTTGTCTTAGGCAGCATTCTTGTTATTATAGCATTGAAAAATATTTTTATCCGTGAAGAATCTCGAGAAGGTGGACTTATTGGATTTGTAAGTTCGCTTCGAGAAGATAAGAATTCCTCAACCTTCATAAAATTTTTCTACTTCGGATTTATCGCTTTCCTGGCCAGTTTCGTTACAGATATTCTTGTGCTTCAGGCAGGCACTCTCATTGGGCTTTCAAATCCAGGATTTGCGCTAGCTGCAGAAACAGTTATTATATTAGGTATTATTACACTTTTAGTGGCTGAAATACCGTTTATTATTTATTTAATATTTGCAAGTAGAGCAAGGAACATATTAACTCCTGCCCGTAACTGGATAATTAATTACGGCGACTATTTTACAACTACAGTATACCTAATTCTGGGCTTTTTCTTCCTTATTAGAGGATTCATGTTTATTTAATTGGATCTAAATTTTGGCAGTTTTTAGCCTGTTAACTTAATTAAACTATTAAAACATGTATTCAATCCATTTTAAACTCTTATACTCCCTTTTAATTTGAACGGACCTGCATATTCATTTATTCAGTTTAAAGTAGTAATAAAAACTATAATTTTATTACTATTAAGTTAACATAGTATTAAATGAGAGGTGTTTTCCATGCCAGATATTATAACAACAATTAAAGATCCTGAAGATATTCATTTTATTCTTAAAAAGAAGGAAATTGAAGCTGAAAACGTGATAATTTTAACCAAAGGAGATATTCACGGCCTTTTAAATGTTGAAAGAGAAGGATACTCCATTAAATTCCTAGAAGGAGATTTTTTCGAAATCTTACATGATATCAAATGTGTTTTTGATCTTGCACCAGAGCCCTGCTTCATTGCAGGCGAAAATGAACTTGATATTTATGTAACCTATTATCTAGCACAGCTTCAAAAAACAATTCCATTTTATGTTTTAGATAACAATAACCTCATATTACTGCCTTTGAGTACTTCACATGCCTTTACTCATGTTAAAAAGCAGATAATGGAATACTTACATGACCATGAGCAGTCAAAACCTGATGATGTTGTAAGCCATTTAACAAGAGAGTCTGGATTCGCAGGTAAAAAAAATAAATATTCAAAATTAACCATTAACCAGTATTTGCACGAACTTGAAAGTGCTGATTTAGTTAACAGCGAGGGCAACAAATACTCACTCAACGATAAAGGTTCCCGATTCATGGAAATTTTAAAATAATTTTTTAATTTATTTAACACTGTTTAACGGAATTTAAATAGTTATATCTTTTTATTTTTTAATATAATGTCCTATAAATTAAAATTTTAGTTAAATAAAAAAATATATAATACATTTAGCTTTAATTGAGCTCTTTATAAAATTTTGGTTTTAAATTAGATTAATTATTCCATTGATTTTAATAAGATCAACCCTCACAACCTAAACGTTTAAATACTCTTTCTGACACATGTGTCACTAGATGACATATATGTCATTATATGTTAATAGTGTTTATTTATGACAATTATGTCATTAAATGGAGCGATTGAATGACAATAGCAGATAGGAAAGAGAGAGAAAAAGAGAGACGTGGGCAAGAAATCATTGATGCCGCTGCAAAACTCTTCTCAAAAGGCTATGAAAATGTTTCTATGGGAGATATAGCCAAAGAAAGCGAATTAGCGAGAAGCACATTATATCTGTATTTCAAAAACAAGGAAGATATATACATTGCTGTAGCTATTCGCGGTTCAAAAATCCTCAGGAAGATGTTCGAGGAGTATTACCCAAAAGGTAAAACTGGAATTGAAAAAATCAGATTATTAATACAGGCATTTTGTAGATTTTACAGAGAATATCCTGGTTATTACCATGCAAACTGGTACTCACAGATACCCTGGTTTAACAATGAAGAATTTCCCGAAATAGAAGAATTAAAGAATATTAGAACTACCAGTTTTAAGATGGTAGGAAATGCTATTCATGAGGGCATAAAAGATGGGACTGTTAGAGCTGGTGCTGCACCCTTAAAGTCTACTCTAGTTGTGGCTTCGTTAATGCAAAGCGTGCTTGACCTTAGTCCTGCAATTGAGATGCATATGAAAAATAATAATTTAACACACGATGAATTTATTGATTATACAGTAGACATGATTTTATGTTCATTTGAGAATAAAACAAAAAAATAAGGTGATTAAAATAATAGGAGAAGATGTTTGGTCCCACTTTGGAATGTGGGAGGCTGTAATAGTTTGGATAGTTATCTATAGTATATTTTTGCTGTTTACACCATTTTATAAAAAAAGTCAGATAAAGCCTACAGGTGTTTATATGGCATTTATCGTGGCATTTGCAATTGAAATGTTTGGAGTACCATTTAGTATGTTTGCAATCGGTTGGCTGTTTGGATTTACTTTGCCAGAAGGCATATTCTGGGGTCACACCCTTGGAAATTACATAGGACTCTGGGGGATGTATGTAGGCATCATTGTATCTCTAGCAGGTGCAGCACTGGTAATTTTAGGTTGGAATAAGATCCATAAGGATTACTGGAGCAAAGAAACCGGCCAGGGAGAACTTGTAAAGACAGGTATATACAAATATATCCGTCACCCCCAGTACACTGGTTTTTTCATGATAACACTCGGTATGATGTTTGAATGGGCCACATTACCCCTAATAATCCTTTACTGTGCGTTTATTGTCATTTACTATAAATTAGCAAAAAGAGAAGAAAATGACATGGTAAAAGAGTTTGGAGATGAATACATCGCATATAGAAAGAAAACAAAAATGTTCATACCGTATGTTGTATAAAACACGCAATTTTGACAGTTTTTAAATTTTTTGTGTTAACTAAATTTAGTTTAATATAATTAAGAAAGGGGATCAAAATGGAAAAGAAGAAAATAGCAAAATATGTGGGACTAGGAATAGTTTTAATCGTTCTGATAGCCTTCGCATCTATAGGTCTTGTAATGGGAGATGTTATGAGCTATACAGCAACAGGTTCGCAAACTTTAAATCCCAATGGAACCTCAGCTGGAAAGGCATTAGTAGTCTACGACCCTGGAATTACAGGAACAGCGAAAAACGTAGCTGCAGTAATTGCGGATGATCTACAGGCAAAAGGGTATACAGTCACTTTAGCAGGCATTAAAAGTTCAAATATCCTGAATACAACAGGATATAACGTTATTGTTATTGGAGGACCAGTTTATGCTGGACAACCTGCAAGTTCATTACAATCATATTTATCAGATATAACTCCACCTAAAGAAGCAAAAATCGGCATATTTACCACAGGATCAGTGGCTGCAAACAGTAATAGCACCGCCTTCATTAAAAAAGAAATATCTTTGAATAATACCAATATATACCAGGTAGATGACGTAATGAAGTTTGTAGATACAAATACTATCAATCGAAAGGCTGCTGAGTTTGTAAATAGTTTATTAGGGCAGTGATAGTGTTAAAATAATGAGGTAAAATTATTTTAAAACCAATTAATGCTTTTAGGGCCATTGTGACATGTCTAATAAGATAAAAACTAACAGGTTAGACGCGTCACAATAATTTTGTTTATTCATTGGGGGTGTTAAGATTAAATCTAAAAATGAAACAAATTCTAATATTATTTACCAAAAAATAGCAGGAATACTGCTTATTATTGGAAGTATTCAATTTATGTTGTTTGTTACCATAGCTGAAACATTGTACCCTGGTTACAATACCGGAATTAATACACTCAGCGATCTTGCTGATCTGCCAGTATATGAACCTTCAGCTACCATCTTTAACATAACTGTCTTTTTACTGGGATTATGCCTTATAATAGCCTCTTATTTAATCTATAGGAAGTTTGGCCGTAAAATTTTCCCATCACTTTTGGCTATAAGCAGCATTGGAATCATGGGTGTGGGAATATTCCCTGGCCATACTGGAGGAACGCATGTTCTATTTGCAATGACCGCATTTATTTTCGGAAGCCTGGCAGTAATTTCATCTTTCACTATTTTACGGGATTCACTGCTTAAATATATTCTCATAGTTCTTGGTGCCATCGGATTTATAGATATTCTGCTTGTGATTATTCTTCAAAATACAAGTCCATTTATGGCACTGGGAGAAGGGGGAGCCGAAAGATTAATAGCTTATCCTGTAATTCTTGGTTTAATCGCTTTGGGTGGTTATCTAACAGGATCAGCACGTCAAGAAAGTTAAAATACAGAATTTTATAGTTATAAATATAAATAAGGATAATGTTTTAAAAGAACATTATCCTTTTAATTTTTTAATTTTAACTAAAATTTCAATCTTAAATCTAAAAAAATATAAATTTATACTTATTTTTAATAAATACAAGATATTATCCTCTTATTTTAAGTTTATATCCATTTTAAAGTCTTTATTCATAATGTTTAAACTGTAACCGCAACCTTTATATACTTTGGTAATATATTACCTATACAAGTAATATATTACCTTTGGAGGGAAAAAATGGACAAAAAAGTAGTATATATAAATTCAATTTTTATCGCTGTTCTTGCAGGCATAGCAACTCTATCCGGTTTATTCTGGAAAGGGCTGTATAAACACGAAACAATTTCCATGGCAGCTCAAGCTATGGGCCAGGACTTAATTACACTGATAATAGGTATTCCAGTACTTATGGGATCTCTTTATTTAATCCAAAAGAATTCACTTAAAGGCAGTTTAATCTGGATGGGAACTCTGTTTTACTTCCTTTATTCTTACGCATCAATGTCATTTTTAGCATCATATAACCAGTTATTCCTGGTGTACGTGGCTTTGTTTTCTTTATCACTGTACACTTTCATTTATGGGCTGTTATCACTAAATGTAAAAACTATCAAGGAAAGTATATCTCCTGGAAAGACCAGCAAAATAGCAGGTGCATTCCTAATATTTTCAGGGGCGATGGTAGCTCTAATGTGGGTAAAAATGATAATCGATTCATTATTAACAGGTATTGCTCCAGCTGCACTGGAAAGTTACACTACACTGGTTATTCAAGCCCTAGATATCGGAGTAGTTTTTCCTGCTATGCTCATTGCAGGCATATTAATCATAAAAGGTAAAGAATGGGGATATGCTCTGGTATCTATACTCTTAATAAAAGCATCACTTATGGGAACTGCCCTGCTTTCCATGATATTCTTCATGGCACAAAATGGAGTAATTCCAGCAACTGGACAAGTTATATTCTTTGCAATAATAACTGTTTCAGGAATTTTAATCTCAATTTCGTTCTACAGCAAGATAAACAATCCATTATACAAAAATGGGCATATTAAACCTAAAAATAGGGAAAAAGCTGCAGAACTGTAAAAATAAAGAATAATGTTAATAAAAGTATATTACAAGGTAATTAAAATGAAAATATTAATCGTTTATGGGACAAGATACGGCACAGCTGCCGAAATTGCAGAAGAAATAAGAAAAGTTATAGAAAAGGAAGGTATTGAAGTTGATTTAGTAGATTCTAGGGGCATTAAAAACTACGATATTTCACTTTATGACA
Organism: Methanobacterium veterum; assembly: GCF_000745485.1. Lineage (NCBI taxonomy): Archaea > Methanobacteriati > Methanobacteriota > Methanobacteria > Methanobacteriales > Methanobacteriaceae > Methanobacterium > Methanobacterium veterum. The sequence continues at coordinate 186,535 of NZ_JQJK01000009.1, read as the reverse complement.
TGGTAATTATAGGAAGTGGGATCAAAATAGGCAAATGGACCAAAGGATCGCTTAAATTCCTGGAAGATAATAAATCTGCCCTTTCAGATAAAAAGGTGGCACTTTTTGTCACATGCGGTGCCGCCAACATGGAAGAAACAATTACTGAAGGACAGGAAAAATACCTGGATGAAGTGGCTTTGAAGTATTTATCAGGTAAACCTGTAGCTACAGGACTTTTTGGAAGCGTATATGACCCAAATGCCAACCACGGTTTAATGTACAAATTAGCCACCAAGTTCATTATCAAAAAAGGACTGGATAAGCAGGGAATAGATACTAGCAAACGTATCGATTACCGAGATTGGGATGAAATAAGAGGATGGGCACTTAATTTAGCCAATATGTTAAAATAGTCTTTCATTAGGTTATACTTCAAACAGCATCTTAATTTATCTGACAAATTTAACAAAAAAATTTATTTTTTAAACCACATAATTATACCTGTTCTTTATAATGAAAATGAAGGTGATTCTATATGTGTGAGGACAAAAACTGTGGTTGTAACCATCACCAAGGACATCATGGAAGATACCACAGGCACCATATGAAAGGCTACAAATCAATAGTTAAAAGGACTGAAAAAGATGTAATTGTACCAGAAGTTCTTTTAGAGGTTGCAGATGTAGATGTTGGCGACTTTTTAGAAATTAGCGTTAGAAGAGTTAAAAAACACCACCACCATGTTAAGTAAAACTTTCTCTTTTTCTTTAAAATTTAAATTTTTTTTATACTTTTCAGTTGTATTTACAGTTTAATAAATGAAATTTAGATTATTATTTGAATTTGGGAGATATAACAATTAATTATTCGCGTATTTATAAATTCTTTACATTTTTTACCTATTTTACCGTGACTAATACCTTTTAAATAAACTTATTTTTATTGTAACTGATCCCCCTATTAATAATAAATTTTATATATTTAGTAATACTAAATAATACATATTACATTATAGTGTGTTTTATACGACTGGCATTGCAGCAATAATAAGACATTCTGAAAATATCGATTATATCCTTGAGCAAATGAGAATACAATAGACAAGGCCATAATATTCACAAAAGAAGAATTGTATTACCTGAATAATAACGGTGCCCGTTTTATGGAGCTTTTAAGCTAATTTGTATTTAAAATCTTTGGCCTATCTTCATTTAAAAGTGATTTTAAGTCACATTACAAAGTTTGGGGTGTATATAATCTCTTTAAAAAAAGTATTCTCTTTAAAAATCTTAAATTATCTCTTTAATCTAAAAAATGCCAGAAATAAATTCCTATTTTTAAACATCAAAATTCTACTAAATTTTTTTGTTCTATTTATATGCCTAAAAACTTTTTTATATGAGTTCATTATTATGGTGACTGAATTCACAATGAGTAATAAAAACTATAAATTTAATATTAATGAAAAAACATAATATCATAATATAATAAAAATACGGAGGTTTTAAATGCCAAGTCTTATAACAACAATCAAAAGGCCCGAAATTATCCAAAACATCCTTAAAAAGGAAGATTTTAAGGCCGATGAAGTTATAATGTTGTCGAAAGACGCTGAAAGAGAAAAAGATGGTTATAAAGTTATTAATTTACAAGGCGACTTCCATGAAGTTGTAGGCGAAATTAAAAATGTTTTTGAAGAAGTTGAAGACCCCTATTTCATAGCTAGCGAAGATAAACTTGATCTCTACGTAGCTTATTATTTAACACAATTCCAGGCATCCACACCGTTATATGTTTTAGACGAAGGTAGGCCTGTTTTCCTTCCTGTAAATCCTGCTCATCGTTTTGGTAGTACAAAGATAAGAATACTTGAAGTTTTAAGTAAAAATAATGGCATTACATTTAACCATCTTCTAACTCTCCTAAGTCGTTCATATTCTAAATCTAAAGGTAAAAGGAAAAAATATTCTGAATCAACAGTTTACCAGTACCTTCAAGAATTAGAGAATATGGGTTTAATAGATGTTGAGGTTAAAAGGAATAAAAAATATGCAATCAACGAAAATGGAATTCATTTTATAGAACACATAAAATAAAATCTAATTTTGCAATTTTATCCCTGATTCCCCTTAATTACCTTACTAAATTTAAAATCCGTATTTTACTAATTTTGTTATACATTTGTGGTTAAATTGCTGGAGAAATAAGATGAATCCCAAAGAAATTGAAAATAAATTCCCCTATTCAGGAATTCCAACATTCTACAAACTCCAGCATACAACTAACTTAAAAAATGTGGATGTGGCTCTAATCGGAATCCCATTTGATCAGGGCACTACAAATCGATCTGGAACGCGTTTTGGACCTCGTGCAGTCCGTATTGCATCCCAAAATTATGGAATTTATATGCATTCTGATGAAGGGGCCTATGATCTAGAGCAAAAAAAGCATATCCTTCATGGTGTAACTCTCATAGATTATGGAGATGTACCTATCCTACCTACATCCACAGCCACCAATATGAAGATGATCTACGATACCTTCAAAAAAATTATAGAAAGCAATGTTTTTCCTGTAGGTTTTGGTGGTGATCATTCAATTACTTTTCCAATTCTTGAAGCATTCGATGTCGATTTTGACATAGTTCATTTTGATACTCACCTCGATTTTACAGACAATGTAGCCAATGTTAAATTTTCCCATGCAAGCCCAATTAAACGTGCATCTGGCCTTAAAACTGTTGATAATATCACACAAATTGGGATTCGTGGATTTACCGATAGAAAAGCGAATTATGACGAAGCCACGAAATACAACTCAAAAATTATAACTGCATCAGATATTTTTAAAAATGGAATCCCGTGGACACTTGGAGAAATACCTGAAACCAAAAATATCTATGTAACTCTTGATATTGACGCCCTTGACATCTCAACAGTGCCAGGAACAGGTACTCCCGAACCCGGAGGTTTAAATTACATTCAAATGAGACAAATATTACAAAATTTACCAAAAAAAGGGAATATCATCGGATTTGATGTTGTAGAAGTTAATCCCCTCTATGATGCAGGGAATATGACATCACAGGTAGCCTCTAGACTTGCCCTTGACCTTTTAGGATCGATTTATAGTAAATAACACAGCCAACATTATCCTTTTTTAACTTCCAGAATTAATTGTATTTAAAATCAATCCATTTTACTAAATTCATTTTAAATCGTGATTTCTTTGAACATATATTAAAAACAGTGTTATACATTCATTAAGTCTCTATTTATCTGGATTTAGATATTATAGCTGTAAAAGAAAAATTATTGAATTTTCCCATCAATCAAAAAAGTTGATGGAATAAATGTCAAATGAGAGGTTTTATTTTATTAACTTCGTGTTGACTTTATTCTTTTTTATGGTGTTTTTAGTGTTTTTAACAGATTTCACAGTGGCTAAACCATATTTAGTGTTGTAAGTTATCTGGTTTTTATAAAGAGTTGTTTTATACCCTTTATTGTAAACACCGTAATTGGTGTTTTTATAAACCTGGTTAGAAGTTACTGTAGAGTACTTAGCAGTTTTATACAAGTACAAACCAACTTTATTGTACTTTAAAACATTGGATTGTAATGTATTCTTGTATCCTGCGTCTGATAATCCATAGTAAAACTTAGATACCGTGTTACTTTGGATTAGATTGGATTTAACTGAACTAGTTAAATAAATTCCGTAACCTTTGTTTAAACCTGTTAAAGTGTTTTTATAGATTTTAGCACTAGAACCGCTGTTGTAAACACCATAACCTGTAACAGACTTTACACTATTCCCACTGATCGTAACTGAACCTGCACTGTTTACAATACCTTTACTACCACCAGAAACCACATTATAAGCTATTGTAGATGCTGAACCTTTGTTGTTGATTCCATAGTAGTTATTTTTCAAGGTGTTGTGCCCAATCTTACTGGAAGAACCAGTATTATAAATACCAGACTTAGAAGCGCTTGAAACAGTGTTGTAGTTAATGTCTGTAGCTTTTTGGCTGTTTACAATGCCATATTCTCCGCCAGAAATGGTATTGTATAATATGTCTACGTTGGATCCTTTGTTTGTGATTCCCACTTTATTGTTCACCAGTTTAAAACCACGGAAAGTCAAATTATTCCCATAATTATAAATAGCTGAACCTTTACTGGACTGGAAAACATTATTAGTACTTATCTTAACACCAGAACCACTACCATAATTAACAACACCATTCACATTACCCGCAAACGTGTTATTAACTATACTAACAGTACTTGCTTTATTCAAGATTCCAGTACCATAATTTTTAATTACCAAACCCTGAATAGTAGCATTAGCATTTACAGTAAACGCAGTACCCGAACCATTACCCATTATAATTACTGTACCTTTAGATTTTATATTAACTGGTCTAGAAACTATTAGCTTTAAATTACTGTACTGTCCACCCATAAATATAATATTACTGTATACTACGCAATTATCCAGTATATGTTGAATCTGAGCATTGGTCATATTATTATACACAAAATAGTCAGCAGGAGTAGTAATATTTGAAATAATCAAAGTACTTGCAGTGGTTGTACTGCCATACCAGCCATTTGTATAGAAATTGTCAACAACAACATAATTTCCAACATCTAAATTAATTAACAAACTAGCTACTCCCTTACTATCTGTTACAGCAGAATAGGTCTTGTTAAATTTTTGATTCATAATTGTGATATTTACTGACTCACCTGCCAGCGGTCTACCGTAAATGTCAGTTAAAGTAACTTCATAAATATTGTTAAAATTTGAAATAACAGAATCTGCCCTTAATTTAGTGTCTACCCTGTTAATTGTAAGAGTACCCTTAGCAGAACTTGACTTATACAAACCATTACCCCCATATTTAACCGTTACATTATAAAGTCCAGGGTACAGGTTTATCATTAAGCCAGCAGTACCATTTACATCTGTTTTAAGATTAAAGGTTTCATTCTGGTTACCTTGAGATATAATTAGCGTTATACTCTCATTTCTAAGTACATTGCCGTTAGCATCTCTCACTTTAACAATATATGGGTTTCCACGACCGTACACAACAGATGTTTCAAGGGTCACACTCGTGTTTATTGGAGATATAGTAAAAGAAGAAGTACTGCTGCTGGACCCATACCAACCATTACCTGCAAAACTCATTTTTACATTATATTTACCCTGTGAAAAATTAACAACCACACCAGTCCTGCCTTGATCATTAGTAACACTATAATAAATCTTTGATTCATTTCCATGCGAAATATTAAAGCTTATTTTTTGACCTGCTACTCCTTTACCATTAAAATCATATAGATCTGCATAGAACACATTTCCAGTACCATAAAACGTTCCATCGTAAGAAACTATTTTGGTTATCGAGGTTAAGATTTGTATGATAGCATCAGCTTGAGAACCTTTGAAATATCCATTACCCCCATAAATAACATGTACGTTGTAAACACCTATTGTATTATTGAGTAAAATAGTAGCCATACCATTTTCATCAGTAATTACCGAATATGCCTCTGATTTACCATTTTTATCTGTGAAAGTAACCTTTAAAGTTTGATTGGATATTAAATAACCATTTACATTGCGCAAAATTATTTTGTAAACATTGCCTTTACCATAAAAAGCAGCGTTATCAATGTCAATTACAGTACTGTTATTTCGGATTGTCAGATCCAAGCTTTGATTGTCGATGGCAGCATTAGCTGTAAAATCCTTATCAGAATTGGTAATTGTGGCTAAAGCCTGATTATTAGTTAAATTTTCGTGTTCTGGAGAAATATTAGTGTTAGTTCCCTTAAAGAATACTTCCCTAGAAGGTAAAACTCCGGCCAAATTATGGATGGTACCATTTAAATCTGTTACCTTATCTAAAGAAGCATTTAAAACATTGTTGTTAATAGTTAAAGTCATTATGACCCAGTTATAAGCATAAACATCTCCCAAAAAGCGGTACACCTTTTCACTGGTAGGTCCGCTGTTTGAACCCCACCAATTAGATAACAGATAAGCCGTCCCCATGCGATTATAGACATCAGCAGCTAAATATTTGGCAGTATTATTAACAAAAACTGAATAGGAAACATTCAAATCACCTAAATTATAAATAGCTCCGCCATACGCCGCACAATTATTTGAAAAAGTACACTGAGTAACAGTCAGATTACCTCCATTAAAAATGACACCATTAGAGTTGTAATCTTCATAATCATCAACCACATTAGAATTATTAATAAACGTGGAATTGGAGATGGTTAAATTTTTAGGTTCAGAATTGTAGTCACCGTTAATTATAATTGAGCCTCTAATTGAGCCCCTTCCAGTATTGTTTATGAAAAGAGAGTTATTGATAATGCTGGCCTGAATTACACAAGATCCTGTATTATCAATAAATTTACAGTTTTCAACAGCGGCCCCCTGATCAAAGTTATAGAAAGTCACGCCCCCTGTATTGTTAGTAAAATTTGAACCATTAATCAGGGCAGATGAACCTGAACTCCACTCCGCATATATTGCATTTAAATTATTATTAATAAAAGTCGAATTTATAACTGTTAAATTACCACATGAACGGATGATTGCTCTATCATAAATAGAAGTGTTAGGAATTGATATATTCGTGAAAGAAGATTTTATAACTGTTAAATTACCATTAGACTGAATGGCATATCCAACTATATTATAAAATTTAGAATTATATGCCTTAACATCTCCAGAACCTCCAATACATCCTGTGGAATTGTTTATTGTACAGTTATTTAAAACTAAAACACCGCCGCCGTTATTAATTAAAAGCACGTTATAAGACATGTTTGAGCATGTATTTATGTTATTTAAATTTAACTGTCCAAATTCAGTGATATTAAAAAGATTGATGTTGGAGTACCTGTATATTAACACGTCACCATTAAAAGAACTGAATGTAAGGTACTTGTTTATATGTAAGTCGGTGTTATATAGACCTGTATATGTTCCAGCGTAAATGTAGATTTTATTTCCATTTAAAGCCTTACTCACCGCTTTCTGTAAAGTCTTATATGGATTATCTCTGGATCCATCGCCGTAGTAATCATCACCATCGTTGGAGACATATATAGAGTAATCGGTCCAGCCGGTGCCTATAACCAGCCTCACTTTTTGATTATCCACACATGCATAGATCCACGTGTCTTCAGTATTGTTCAGGTAAGTGGTGGAAAATGAGTTATTCACCATGTACCCGTTTGGAGGTGAAAAATCTCCATTATCAGTTTCAAAACTTATAAAACGTGAAGGTAAATACGTTTTCCCTAAATTAAAAACATTTTTACCGTCAGTATATTTAAAAACAGCAGTAACCGTAGCATTGGTTTTAGATGGAATAGGGCTCTTATCACTGACAAATGTTAATATAACCCACTTATCAACAACAACATTGTAAAGAGTTGGTACTTTATTAGACCCCCACCAGTTATAAGACGCATATGCAGTACTATTAACTCCACTAGTACTTATAGTTCCCAATATTACAGAATAAGTTATATTGAGTGTACTATTAACACCAACAGAGGCTGCATATCTTCCAAATGATGATCCAGTGATAGTGGCATTACTGTTTTCTAATTGAACTGCAGAATATGATGAATCAACGAATGATGAATTGTATATGTAGACGGTATTGCCCTTGCTTGTTACCATGGAGTCTGCAAATGATGCATTTGTAATGGTCACTGAATTTCTGTTGCTGCCAAAATTATCGCAGATTATACTGCTTGAAGTAAACTTAGAAGATATTACAGACATATTACCTGCATTAAACAGTCCTCCGCCGGTATTTTCAATAAATTGGCTGTTATGAACGTTGGTCGTGCCGAAGTTGGCAATTCCCCCCGCGTAATTGGTAGCCTTATTCGTTTTAAAGGTGGAATTTAAGACTGTTAAACTGCCGTAATTTAAAATAGCACCTCCTAAAAACCCATTATTATTACTGAATGCGGAATTATTTATGGTTAATTCACCACGGTTAATTATAGCTCCAGAGGTGGATTCTTCCCCCGCATACCCATTTATGAGTTTTAATCCATTCAAAGTTAAATTTCCATCTGAAGTTATATCAAAAATCTGCGACTTTCCTTCACCGTCAAGTGTAACTGCACCATCCCAGGCTGAAATAATCAATGTTTTATCAATAATTAAGTTGGTGTTGTTTACACCCCTGTAAGTGCCATTGAACATGTAAATAGTCGAAGCGCCAGCTGAATGGCTGATAGCCGAATTTAAACTCCGATAAGGATTATCAAGAGTACCGTCCCCATTTTCATCACTGCCATTAGCTGCCACATAAATTTTAGAATTACCACCTGCAGAATAAACTTTTTGACCTTTAACCTTTACAGGATCAGCAGCCAAATTATTTGAATTAACATGAACATCACCATTTACTGCTGAAATATTAGTTACATCTCCGGATGAAGTATCGCCAGCACTGACCATGCCCATTGATAGTGCCAGAGACACGATAAATAGTATCATTATTCCCATTTTGTTAAACATCACTTTCTTCCCATCCATGTTAAATAATCCCCTCATGTATGCTCATTTTACAATACAATTAGCGCTTAAATTGCTTCTTATTTCTTATATAACCTATAACAACCAGGAATACAAAAAATAAAACCGCTATTAAACCCGCTAAAACATCGTTAGACTCTTCTGTTACGGTTTTTTTGTCTTTACTTATTTCATAAACCTTCTGACCATCGGCACCAGAACTACTGCCTGATTCTCCTCCTGGTGAAGAACTAGAACCTGCAGCAGCAGCAATATTAACTGCACCTACTGTATTCAGCAAATTATTAATAAAATCTACATCAGATTGGCCATTGCCCCAAATATTATTGCCATTTGAATTATTATTCAGACCAGAGCCTTTTCCATTACCATTACCAGTGCCACTGCCATTACCTATACCAGACCCAGAACCGTCACCTAAGCCCGATCCAGTTCCAGTACCAAAACTAAGTCCCGATCCTGAATTGGAACTACCACCATTACCAGAATTGCCCCCATTACCAGAATTACCATTATTACCTGAATTGCCCCCATTACCAGAATTACCTCCATTATCATTCCAGTTACTTCTTTCGGTTAACCATGCTTTTAATTGAGCTCCGCTATTCCATACATCATCCGTAGGGCCGGTAAGACCCCAATAATTACCCCTGGCATCTATATTCGTCCAGTAAGGCTGAGCAAATATTGTGGGATAAGTTGGTGCAAAATTATTGACAATATTTGAATTGGTGATGTTCACATTAGCCTCATCAAATCCAAAAGCGCCCCCACGTACCATGGCAGTGTTATTTTCTATATCACAATTAGCTATGGTCAGCTGATACAAAATATGGCTCCAAACCATATCTCCCTCATAATAAAGTCCAGCATAGTACATAGCTGCATTATTACTTATTATTGAGTTAGTAATTTTGATATTACCGCCAGATAACCCAAGAGCACCAGAAGACGTAGCCCTGTTATACCTAAAAACAGACCTATCAATAGTACCTTCATCAGTTGATAGAGACACAGCACCGCCGCTGTTACTGGCCTCATTATAGGTGAAAGTTGAATTTAAAATGGTGAACTTTTTAGTACAGCCAAAAATAGCGCCGCCGCTTTGGGCACTGTTGTTTTTAAATGTTGAGTTTGAGATATAATCTACTGCAACACCCTCTAAAGGGTTGCCTTTGTATGCAGAATTCGAAATAACGCCCCCATATGAGGCATTATTAAATTCAAATAAACAGTTAGATGCATTTAAATAACCATAATTATCAATGACGCCACCATTATCTGTGGCAAAATTATGTTCAAATGAAGAATTAAAGATATTTAAAGAACCTGTTTCATTGTTATAGATTACTCCACCACAAAATGCAGAATTATAATTAATCTTACATCCGCTAATGAACACGTTCCCATAATTCGATATAGATCCGCCATTATGTGCACTATTATGTGATAAAACAGAATTACTTACAGATAAATTTCCATGATTAAGTATAGATCCACCTTCACCACTTGATTTACTATAAGATATTCCAGAGTTATCTATTTTTAATTTTCCATAATTTATAAACGCAGATCCATTTTCTGAATAAGTATTAGTTATATTTAAACCAGATATGGTCAAATAACCTGTTGACGAAATATAAAACATTTGCTTTTTATCACCTTCAAGAACCACTTTACCGTTCAAGGAAGAAAGGGTGATTGTTTTATTAATCATCAATCCTGTTTCATGATAAGTTCCTTTTAAAAGATAGATGAGTGCCATGTTAGGTGCCTGGGATATCGCATAGGCAATTGATTTATATGGATTCACCTGCGAACCATTGCCAGTTATATCACTGCCATCCAGTGAGACAAAAATATAAACAGGGGTATTATTACATACAACATCAAATAATGCATAAACCGCGCCATCTGCCATTTTATGATTATTATCGCTGATCATGTAATTTCCAGCTGCCACATTAGAAGCAAATGTAGCACTTGCAATGAAGACTGCATAATCGCCGCCGGGAAGATAAGTAGAAATTATATAATTATCAGTCACCTGGTTATTTGATGATCCGTTGGAGTAATAGATTCCTGTTTGGCCAGTTGATATTTTATCTCCATTAACCTTGCAGGTTCCATTAACAAGTATTGTATTGCTTTTAATCAGGTCCCCATTGGTTTTAAACCCTGCATAACCATAAGAAGTGCTGGAATTAGAGTAAAGAATGTTACCTGTAACTACATTGTTAAGAGCTCCCAATGACTCTATTAAATAGACCAAACTACCCGTACCATTAATCGTATTGTTAATTATCTGAGTATTGTTAGTCCAGAGCGTGCCAAAACCAATATAATCTACAGAATAATCAGTTATCACACCATACACTTCAGCAGAAACCAGTGACAACCTATTGTTAAGTATCAATGTATTACAGGCCATTGCAACATATATTCCATTAGTAGAAGAATTAGATTTAAGATTAATAATATTATTTGAGATTGAATTATATTTAGGGCTTCTACCATAATTATTCTGATAACTATTAGACACGCAAATACCACATAACGCGTAACTACCCACCATCTCAATTAAATTATCACTAATTTGATTAGAAACACTATTAAGAGCAACTAAAATACCAGTCACTCCCGATTTAACCGTGCTAAAAATTTTAATGGTGTTTTTGCTTACTGTGACATTAACTGCGTCAATCAAATTAACAGCAGTTTCATCTGTCAAATTAAATATTAAATTACTTACAGTTGAGTTGGATGCGCCAGATTTTAAAATAAAACTAGCATTAATACCGCTGCTGCCCTGATAAGAAGTTAAATTCAAAGGAATGCCAAAAACCAAACTGCAATACTTCTTTAAATCTGCAAACAGTAAAGTATCGTTTGTTTGAACTATACTGTCCTCTAACAACTCCCCATTTGATCTACCTGTAAAATAGTTCAGCAAATTCTCATCATCAATCACATAGGAATTCCTGGCCAAAGTAGTGTTAAAAGCATCTTTAAAAATCATCTGCTTAACCGCATTAGTATAGACCGTGTTAAACAGGATATTGGTAGTGCCAGCATTAGCTGTTAAATAAATAGCAGCATTACCTTTACCCAGCACATCAGAACTACCCGGATCAGTGAGGCTCAAATCACCACCAGTAGTATGAATACTATTAGATTTAATGGTTACATTACTGGTCTTGTAGGCGCTGATTCCATAAACACCGCTGCCCACACCGGAAATAGAATTGTTTACAATAGAAACATTACTGCTCATATGCAGCTCAACCAGATAAGCCATCCCTTTAACACTGACCATTATAATATTATTCATGATATTTAAATCGTGCAAAGAACCCATTATATTGGCTGTTGCAATACCATATCCATAGGATCCCCCAAATATGTTAATTGTGTTGTTAACTATACTAGAATAGATTAATGAATCAGTGTATATCCCTTCCACCAGTTTATTCCCAATTGAAATAATACTGTTGTTGGCTATGGTAAAATATTTTGAGAAATCACTGGCAAAGTGGGAGTTATCGGGATTATAAGACACTGAATTAATGCCGTATACATACCCTTTATCACTGTTGATGAAAATGTTGTTCCCAGTTATATTAACATATTCACAAGCACCATAAGACAATATACCTGATAAAGAACCAGTATAACCTGGATCTGAGAGAATAGTTATATTATTACCTGTTATATTAATGTTGCCAGTTCCTTCTGCTAAAATTATGGCATTTAAATTTGTATTATAAAAATTCAGGTCTTTAATTACAGACCCTGCGGCATCAGGATACAACGTTATGGTTACTTTAGTCAGCAGGTTGGCCATGCCATTGCTGAGCAGTGTGACCTTTTGATCGAATTTCAGATTTTTATTGCTTAAATGAGTTAAAACAATCACAGGATCATTTTTAAATGATTTAAACTTAAGATAACCATTTTTATCAAAGTAAGTGTCATAATTAGAATCATTTACAATAATAGCTGTAGCATCGTTTATAACACCATTAACGGTGTTATCAGAACTGTTATCCCCAAAATCATCGGTAATGTCCTTATAGATACCTTTAGAATTAGTATATATGATGTTTCCAGAAAGGGTGGTATTGTATATTAAACCTTCTAAGTAGATCCCATAAAGATTGCTGGTAATTGTATTGTTGATAATTGAATTATTATAAATTCTTACACGCGGAGAAACTATATGAATACCACAAGACTGCGTGGTTATCTTATTCCCAATTATATCAGTATCACTACCAAACCCTTCAATACCTGCATCTCCCTTAGTATTAATCGTATTGTTGATGACTGAACCTTGCCCTGTTTTTATACCAATACCATAAACTGGGAGATTAATAATATTATTAGACACCATACAGTTATTATCTGCATATATTGCATAATTGCAGCCTTCACTAAGAGTTATTTTATTATTACTAATTGTGACATTCTTAGAATTGCTTACTTGAATCCCCACTACAGCAGATTTAACATTAATTACATTATCAGACACTACTATATTAGAACCACCTGCTGAAATTGCCTGATCATATGAATCATCTATAAAATGATTTCCCTTAATTGTAAGGTTATTACCGGTTAAGACTATTCCAGAAAAAAAATGAGAAATTGTGTTATTAATAATAGTTGTGTTATCATGGCTGTTATACGTAAACATCATGCCAATGATCATTTCACTAATAACTTCAGAATGCAGATAGTTGTTTGAGATATAATTGCCGATGCATAAGCCAGATCCGTAGTTAGCATTTCCAAAGGGATTGAAATAAATGATATTACCTACCACCCCATAGATTGCACCTCTAATCTCTAAATGGTTATATGATATATTATTGTAATTGGATTCGCTCATGGGCATGCAAATGGTTGCACCGCTGGAAAACCGGTTATATATTATAGTATTGTTATTTGACCAGTCCATTGGCATAATATATGATCCCGCTAAACGAGAAAATTCCACGTCGTTGTAAGATATTGTATTATAACTGGAATTGGTAAGTCGAATCCCATCTAAAATTTCACTGGAGATACCATTTACCGTGTAAACTACTTTATTATTTCTTATTTTGAGTCCAGTTACAATGGAACCGTTGCTGCCTGCTATTAAGTGTATCATTCCGTTGGTTATTTGATCGCCGTCGCAGATGGTGGTTATAATAAGCTTGCGGTCAATTGTAAACATTTTATCAGTTACATTACCAATTCTCAGAGTGTCGCCTGAGATAATATCTGCAGAAGACAGTATTCTGCCGGTATAAACATTGAAATAGTTAACATAATTATCATTAGTGATATTGATCTCTCTAACATTACGGGAAGCACTCTTAGAAGTAACAGACAACTTAGAAGAGTTCAATCCCAAATTACCAGTATTTGAACTATTAGCAGCATGAGTAGTATTTAAAGATAGATTTCCCGTTGTATTTTCAGCATTTACAGTAGTAACTGATAAAAAGATAATCAAAATTGAAATCAAGACTACATGCTTTTTATTTATTTTTATCAATTGTATTTCACCCAATTTACAATTTTACTAACATCCCATTTTTAAAGAAAAAAATTATAACCCATTTTAATCTACTTAATCCCTCAAATATTTGGAAAAATCCTTTTTTAACCAGAATTCCTTAAAAAATTAAAAAATGGAATAAATGTCAAATGAGAGGTTTTATTTTATTAACTTCGTGTTGACTTTATTCTTTTTTATGGTGTTTTTAGTGTTTTTAACAGATTTCACAGTGGCTAAACCATATTTAGTGTTGTAAGTTATCTGGTTTTTATAAAGAGTTGTTTTATACCCTTTATTGTAAACACCGTAATTGGTGTTTTTACAAACCTGGTTAGAAGTTACTGTAGAGTACTTAGCAGTTTTATACAAGTACAAACCAACTTTATTGTACTTTAAAACATTGAATTTCAACGTATTCTTATATCCTGCGTCTAATAATCCATAATAAAACTTAGATACCGTATTACTTTGAACCAGGTTAGTTTTAGCAGAACTAGTTAAATAAATTCCATAACCTTTATTTAAACCAGTTAAAGTGTTCTTATAAATTTTAACACTAGAACCACTACTATAAACACCACAACCTGTAACAGACTTTACAGTATTCCCACTGATCGTAACTGAACCTGCACTGTTTACAATACCCTTACTACCACCAGAAACCACATTATAAGTGATCGTAGAACTAGAACCACTATTATTGATTCCATAGTAGTTATTTTTCAATGTATTATGCCCAATCTTACCGGAAGAACCAATATTATAAATACCAGACTTAGAAACGCTTGAAACAGTATTGTAATTAATGTCTGCAGCTTTCACATAGTTTACAATACCATATTCTCCACCAGAAATAGTGTTATATAATATGTCTACATTGGATCCTTTGTTTGTGATTCCCACTTTATTGTTCACCAGTTTAAAACCTTTAAAAGTCAGATTATTTCCGTAATTATAAATAGCTGAACCTTTACTGGACTGGAAAACATTATTAGTGCCTATCTTAACACCAGAACCACTACCATAATTAACAACACCATTCACATTACCCGCAAACGTATTATTAGCAATGCTAACAGTACTTGCTTTATTCAAGATTGCAGTACCATAATTTTTAATTACCAAACCTTGAATAGTTGCATTGGCATTTATGGTAAATGCTGTACCAGATCCATTACCCACTATAGTCACTGTGCCTTTGTTTTTAACATTCACTGGTTTTGAAATTGTCAAAGTTAATTTATTGTACTGTCCACTGTTAAATATAATATTGCTGTTATTTACACAGTTGTTCAGGATGTACTGTATTTGAGTGTTGTTTAAGTAGTTGTATACGTTCCAGGTGGTTCCGTTGTAGAACACTTCTTCGAATGTTTTTTGTGCTTGTGAAGCTAAGTAATCACCTAATCCCATGTATTGTGCTGTAATATTGTATTTTCCGACTGTAAGGTCTGCAATCCAATTTTTAAGAGTTGCAATTCCATTAACCAGATCTGCTGTGCCAATTAGTGTGCTGCCCCTGTAAAATTTAACAACACCGCCATTAACAGCATTACCACTGGCAGTCTCCTTAACAACTGCAGTTACATTAACCCTATCACCATACTTAGCAGATGAATTAGACAAATTAGTGGTTGTTGTAGTGTTAATAGAAGTTACTGTTAAGAATGCGTGGTTGTCTGATGTGAGGTAACTTTCAGATCCTAGATACTGGACATTTATTTCATATACACCCCTATCCTTATCAATCACCCATTCTTTAGTGGCTTTACCATCATGCACCGCAGCCTTACCAATCGATGTGTTTCCAATGAAGAATTCAACTTCACCCTCATCTACAGGATCACCGCTCTTCTCATCTTTGACATTTGCAGTTATAACTATCTTATTGCCCTGTTTACTTGTGGAATTTGATAAATCAACTGTAGTTGCAGTATCTGCCTGGTACAATTCAAAATTACAGGTCAAAGTCTGATTATCAATAGTCGCGTTCACTGAATAGTTACCATAAGTTCCAGCGTTAAACACAGCATCTGCAGCATTATCAGTTAAACTACCCGATACTGGACTAATAGTTCCGTTAGAAACATTGAACACATAATCCCTTACTGGCAAATAGCCATCAAATGCGTAGTTAATCACACCGTCAGTGTAATGGTTAATTCCTACTTTAACGTTTTTACTAAAACCAGGCTTACTATCTGGTGTTAAAGTCATCACCAGCCAGTAATTCAATGTAAAATTATCAGGACCTGTAATAACCGGTTTAGTATTATTACCCCACCAGTTATAATCTGCAGTCATATTGATAGCACTACCAGTTACCTGTACTGGACTTAATATCACACAATTCGAAATATTAACCACTGCAGGATTAAACATTGAACCGTACAACGCATAACTGTCATTTTTAAACAGGCAGCCTGTAATATTCAGGTTCAAATTACCTGTTTGCACTGTAATTGCCTTATAAGTACCCGTAATATTTGTAAATGAACAGTTAGACACTGTAATATTACCCCAAGAATTACTAGCAGAACCTATCAAAATACCTGTACTGTTGTAGAAACTGGAATTAGAAATAATTCCATTATAACAGGTTAAATCACCTTTTGAAGCAGTATTATTTGTAAAAGTACAGTTAAACATGTTCAAATTACCGGAAATTTCCTTGGACCCTTCAACAGTTATACCATTTCCAGTAAAGCCTGAAACACGAACATTATTTTTGAATACAGAATCTTTAACTAATAATACCCCTTCATTGCATATAGCAGTCCCCCATTTAGCAGAATTATGTATAAATGAAGAATTATTAACAGTTAAAGTACCATTAATCATGTTATAAATAGCACCACCATACCATGAGTCGCCGTTATTGGCAAAGCTACTGTTACTTACAGTTAGGTTTCCATTATTATTAACAGCACCCCCATAATAACCATGGCTGCCGTTAACATATAAATTATCGATAACCACGGTAGAATTAGCTGCAATCATTATAGGACTATCCTGAATTACCTTAGAAGTATAAACCAGAGTACTATTTATGATTTGGAAGTTTTTCAAAGTGATTAAACCATCACCCAGTGTTATATTGAAAATCCAGTTGGTATTTTCGCCGTTTATAATCGATTTGTCTATGCCATCACCAAGTATAGTGAGGTTCAAAGTTCCAGGTAGAGTCACATTAGTGTTTCCCACACCAGAATAAATGCCCTCTAACAGGTGGATGGTTATATTTCGACTTAATTCCACAGCAGCAGTTAATGCTTTTTGGATGGTTGCAAATGGTTTAGCTTTAGATCCGTCACCAGTAAAATCACTGCCTGATTTAGAAACATACTGTTCAACAGAATCTTTTTCATTAATAGCTACCTTAACCACACCATCTTTAGTATAAACAGGGTCTACAGCATTACTGTAATTTCCAGTTAAATTATAAGCCCCATTTTTAAAACCAATATAATTTAAAGTCGCAACTCCATTAACAACATCTGCCCTACCAATATAAGTCCCATTCAAATAGAACGAAACATATCCTCCACTTATGGCATTGCCCTTATCATCAACCACGGTAGCAGTCAAATCACCAGTAAGTTTATCGATGTTAACTGTACCATTACCCACAAAAGTCAAATTAACACCAGAAATAGTACCAGAAACGCTGCCGCTGCTGTACATGTATATGTTATTACCGTTAGTTCCCGCAGTATTGTTCTCAAAAGAACAGTTTTTAAGGGCTAAGTTGGTTGCATATATAGCACCACCGTATGTTCCCGCAGTATTATTCCTGAAAGTAGCGTTTGTTATATTTCCATTAGCAATAATCGCCCCACCATTAATTAGTGCAGTATTATTGCAAAATGTATCGTTTACACTGGTTATAGTACCTGCATATAGTGCTCCTCCATATTCTTTTGCATAATTACCCGAATATGTGTTGTGGATACTTGTTAACGGTCCGTTTACATATACTGCACCTGCAGTGCCTTCGTTGGAGTTATTTATAAATTCTGAGTTTCTTACAGTTAAATTATGGCCGTATAAAGCTCCTCCATTCATGGCCCCCGTAGATGTTCCCGTATTACTGTTGTTTATAAAGTGGCAGTTATCAAGTTCACCTGTGTGAACATAGCACGGCCCATAATAGGCACCATAAACCTGATTGTCTTTAAAGATTAAGTTTTTAATTGTAACCTTTGTTCCATCGTTCCCTGCAGAAATAATAGACGCATATCTACCATAATTATTTTCGAAAATACAGTCTATCATGCTCAAATCAGAAGCTGCACTTAAAACATTATTATTTAAAGGATATTCTGTACTGCAATTACCATTTTTAATGGTCAAATTCACCATGTTGACCTGTGTGTACTTGCCAAAATTGAATATCCAGTTAACAAGTCCCCCATCGATTATAGTTTTGTTGTATGTTTCACCGATTAAACTTAAAACACCTATATCAGTAAAACTCATATTTGTGTTTCCAGATCCCGAGTAAGTACCCTCCAGTATATGGACTATAGGGTAGTATGATGTGGAAAAAGCTTCATGAATAGCCTTAGATATAGTCAAATAAGGCTTGCTTACAGACCCCTCCCCAGTATCATCACTGCCGGTTGTTGAAACATATACATTCTTAGGAGTCCTGTCAATGTTTACATTCAAAGTCCCATTTTTAACATTGGACAAATTATTTATGAAGTAATAAGAAGTCCCATTTAACCTGTATAAACCGTTATTTTCCAGCAGTTTAGTGTATTTTAGCGTTGCTGTACCATTTATGACATTTGCACTTCCAAGTGATATACCATTAGCATAGAAGTCAATACTTCCCCCATAAACTGGATGTCCCATGTCATCAGTTACAGTAGCAGTTACAGTAGCTTTAGGTGCAGTAATAGTCGCATCATTGAAAGTAACTTTAGCATTAAAAGAAGAACCTGCATAAATATAGTTACCGCTTGCTGCTGAACAATTTGTCATGGTGTTATTTTTTAAATAACTATCTCCGGAAATGTATACAGCTCCTCCCTGACCGGAACTACCGATTACAGTACTGTTAATAATAGTGTTGTTTATCAGCGAACCATAAGCAATACATATAGAACCAGCAATACCCCAATCGTCTTCAACAGAATTATTCGCGAAATAAGAATTCTTTATAGTAGAATTAGCTGTTTGAACACCATAAATATACAAAGCTCCAGCACCACTAGCCTGGTTATTTGTAAAACTGGAATTTGATATATTAACTAATGTTGAACCTGAACGTATAGCCCCACCATATCCTGATGGTGCTGAATTGTTGTTGAACTTACTGTTAAAAACAGTTAGATTTCCAGAAGTACTGCAAATAGCTCCACCACCATTATATGATGTTGCATAGTTTTTTTCAAAAATACAATCTACAATACTTAAATTACCCTCATTAACAATGGCCCCCCCATTTGTAGATTTTCCATTGATCAATGTGAGGTTTAGAAGCTTAACAATAGAATCAGCTTTTATATCAAATATAGAATCAATGCTGTTTGCATCGATAAACGTTTTATTGTATCCCGCACCCACTATAGTCAAGCTGCCGCCCTGACTTTGGTGCGCTTTATTAATTACAACTTCAGTATTCCCCGTACCAGTGAATGTCCCTTTACTTAAATGTATCGTAGCATTACGCGAGTCACTAGCATTTGACACCCCTTTTGCTATAGTAGCATAAGGACTATCCGCGTTTGCCCCAGTATTAGAAGAATCATTACCAGTAGTAGACACATAAATGTCTTGAATTCCCGTATTCGAACTTTTTACAGGATTTTCAGCATTAACCATGTTTATAGAAATAAAAAACAATATCAAAATGCCTAATAGTATCGTTTTCCTCAATTTAATCCACCTCCTTGAATTTAATCCCCTATTTTTTTTACTAACACCTTCATTTTCCATTTAAAATATTAGTACAAAATACCAATTGTACAAATCAACCATATAAATATTTCCATTTTAGTTGAGTAAATATCAAGTAAAATTGAATTAGATGAAGCAGTACCAAACCAGGAAAAATCAACATCAAAAAGCCATAATCTGCAAAAGCTATTTTTAAATTGCAAAATCGTCACTTTCTACTCCTAAAAATCAATTATCCTTTAACTTATACACATGGACAATACCCTTTTTTTAAATGAGTTTACCACTTCCATTTTAAAACAAATACTGCTTAATTTTTTGACTATTATTTTAAAAAACTGTAATTTGCAAGAGATAAACTCCATTTTACAATAAACATTTGCAAAAAATTATTGTAATTTGATGATCTTAAATAATAATGATGCATATGAAGACCAGATTTAAAATAGAAACCCCTGAATTTAAAGGTCCATTCGACATTGAACTTACCATTGGAAGCGGCCAGACATCCCAGCCGGCATGGCAAAAGAATGGCAAATATTTCCAGGAACTTGTATTTGTAGACAATAAACCATGCCTTGTAAAAATAGCCCATAAACCTAATAGTGATGATCCAATTGACATAATAGCTGAGTCTAAAGAAGATATAGAAAAAGAACATATTAAAGCTAGAATAATGGAAATTTTTGGGTTAAATGATGATCTCCCCAAATTATATGATTTTTTAAGAAATGATCCAAATCTGGAACCTACAATCGATTTTTGTAAAGGACTGAGGCTATTTAAAGCTAATAACTTATTTGAGTCAGTTATATGTTCTATAACCTCTGCCCATAATTCAATAAGGCAGTGGAACAAAGCTATAAATCTTTTAAAAGAAAAGTTTGGAGATAAATACAAATTCTCATCTGGTACGTTCTACTCTTTTCCTAGCCCCCAGGTACTTGCAAATGCTCCAGAACATGAGTTTGATGAAGAAGAATGTGGCCCAGAATTACTTAAAACAAGGGCATCATGGAAAGATCTAAGAAGCTGCCGCGTAGGCTACAGGTCAAAATACATAATTAAAGCATCTGAAATGGTTCAAAGCGAAATAGATCTACAAAAAATTAACCAAATGGATTATGAAACTGCTTTTGATACAATACTCAAGATTCCGGGAGTGGGGCCAAAAGTAGGAGATTGTATCCTCCTTTATGGTTATGGATTTGGAAAAGCGTTTCCAGTGGATATATGGATAAGCAGAATTGTAGCCAAGCTTTATTTTGACGGAAAAAATGTAAGTAACCCTAAAATGAGGAAATTTGGTATAGAAAGGTTTGGAAATTATGCAGGTTATACCCAGCTGTATTTGTTCCATTATGCAAGAAAGTCGGGGCTTATGAAAACCTTGAAGAAATAGTTTAGAGCTGATATTTATAATTCAATAAGTGAACTATCTAAATTTGAATCTTAAGCTACTTTTTACATTTCTTCCCAAAAATATCCTTTTAGAGAAGTACTAAAAGATTTAGAACATTCATAATGGCGGATCCAAGAAATTTCGAGGGTTATCAGGACTAATCATTTTAAAAATCATACCTAAGCCAAATATTACAGCTATAAATACAAAAATAAGACTTATTATCATTAATATAACAGAATTATTAGCTTGAATCCATACATTAAATAACACCCCGCCTTCTACAAAAAATAGAACTGCCGACAAAAGGTAGATTAAACACCGAGAAATCATACTAAATACTAATTCTTGACTTTTATCGCGAATTAGTAATAAAACCATGCCGAATCCCAAACCAAACATTCCGGAAGTAGCAACGATACTTTGATTATACCCCATACTTCCAATACATGCTGAACTTACCACGATTAAAGCCATAGGAGCACGCAAGTATTCTGTTGGACTGGCTGTTCTTTTCCTTTCTACAAGTCTCTCATCAGGCAAATCTGGAAGTGCAATATACTCAAAAGTTCCATCACATTCACATTTATCAGGGAAATCTTTTGGAGATTCTTCTTTATGTACTTCATAATATGCACCACATTTATTACAAATTAGATAACCCTTAATTGACGGTTTTAAAAATTCTAGTTGGTCAACTATTTTGTTTAATTCAGAGTTAAGATAATTTTCCCCATAAATTGTCTTGTCAGCGGACATTAAACCTCCTTGTAACATTCTGGAGATTTTTAAGTATGTTTTTCCTTCATTTAAGCACATTTCGACTTTATATCTATATTCAATTGGAAGACGTTTATAAGCTAACGAATCACCGAACCGTGTCTTAACATAAATACCGTCTATTTGAGTTCCTTTATCTAAACTGTACCCTTGCTTTCTAAATATATAATCAATATAATTAGATAATTCTTCAATAGGTATGGAATCAAAATTAAATAGATAACTATTTCCTGTCCATTCAAAAGGTACCATCATTAATTGTAAAACTTCATCAGGATCTAACCCTTTACGTTTAGCTTCAAGCATTATTTTAGTTTCTATATTAGACGCCATTTAAAACCTCAGTATTTAATTTAGTGCAATTTTATTACATAAAAGCACCATTTAATCTTTAAAAACATGTATTTTATTTAATAACTATAAAACACCTTATTCACAGGCAAAACCTTACAATAACCTGTTAAATAGGATAAAAGAATCTAGCTTACTTCTTTTGCAGTATTTTTTGGACTGCTGATCCTTTTTCTTATACCTGCACCGATGATTCCACCGATTGAGCCAGTAATGAAATAAAATATGAAAAATACAACACCCAATATTAAATTTGCAAGTAGAATTGCATCAAATGATTGTCCAGCAGCCAAGTTACCCCCAATAAGTAATATAATACCTAAAAATCCTGCTATTCCTGCCGGAATCCCCCCATTTACAAGTCCATTAATATAACTCTTACCAGCTATACAACCTGCAATAAATCCGCCAAACAACGGCCCCATAGTAATTTGATTATTTGCTAAATAGGACCCTATAAAAATTATATTACTCAAATGTTTTCCAAAGATACCAATAATAATTGTAACTAGGAATGCAATACTAATTGCAACCCAATTCAAATTCTTTTTTTCGTACATACTTAAATATTTATTTTTAAACCTTCTTATAAGTGCAATAACTGCCATTACGGGGAAAATAGTAAGAATAAAAAAAAAGAGAATAATGCCAATTACTGAAGAAATACTGACTCCAGACATAGGTTTAAAAATAGAAGTCATAACGCCCATACACAATACCCATCCAAAATAAATCGCCATTATTGCAATGACGCCCACATTAGATAAAATCCATAAAAATCCAAAAATAAGCTGCTTTTCTGATAAATATGATTCTTCTAATCTAAAACCACAACTAGGACATATTTCATCACTATCTTCAATTAAACTCCCACAATTAGAGCAAGTTTTTTGTAAGTTATCATCATTCAAACTCTGAACGTATTTGAGAGTCCCACCACATTCACATTTAGAGTCAAAATCATCGGGAGACTCACCAGGCTGGAGTTCATAGTATCCACCACATTTATCACAGATGATATATGACATCAAAGCACCATTTTAAATTCTTTTCATATAAATGTTGTGCTATCTCTAAATTTTTGATTTTTTTGGAGTATTTTAGAGACATTTCTTAAATTTAGTTTTTAAAGAAGATATCTTTTTTTTCATTTTTTCAACTGAATTCATTAGAAGTTATAAACACTAATTAAAAAGCAATTATTATGTGCTGTTAAAAATTTGATTGTAGACTACTTTCTAATTCTACAAATCTATCCTCAATATATTGTGCGGAAGAGATTATAGCATCTTTTAGACTAAATACGATAACTCCACTTTCTTCTACCTCAAATACACCAGTTATATATCCTGCTAATTGTACTAGTTGGGCTGTTGGAGGAAATATGCTGCCCAGTTTACCTTCCACAGAATTTGGTATCGTGAGAAGAAGTGGATTTCCACTTGACATAATTCCCATTAATGCATTTTCATCATCACAATAATTAAGGAACATTGCATTGTCACCATAACTATAAATGCCATTTGCACCATTATGACTCACTTCATTAGAATCAATATAATTCATAGGTCCAGCTAAAAGCAGGTTTAAAGGGTCAACTGGCAATGTTGATCCAATAGCTAGAATGCCATCTAATACATTATCATTAGCATGGCACATATTGACATATATTCCTCCAGAAACGACTATTCCAATTCCATTGGAGTTAGCTGTACAATTTCTGATTCCATTTTCAAGCACGCCATTGGGTCCATTCACATTCCTTAGATAAATTCCCACCCAATCATTTCCATTGGCAATATTATTTGTAAGAACAATATAAGTATAGTTATAACTTCCAATAACAGCAATTCCCCCAGCATTACCTGTAATTTGGAGATTATTGGCAATAGAATAAGTATCGTCACCATATACTAAAATTCCATAACCCCCATTATAATCAGCCTCAATCGTGTTAGAAATAGATGCATTATTACCAATCACTTCAATACCGTTACCATTTAAACCTAAAGAAACAAGCTTAGTCTCTACACCGCCGCCATAAATATTATTTAATTCAGAATAATAGTTATTTACCATAGGTTCTGTAAATCCTGATACACCTTCCATAGCTATATTCTTAAAAAATCCAATACAATCATCTTTTACAAATTTACCGAAATATGTTAAGTTTAATACTGAATCGATAATTGTATTATTTGTTATATCATCAATAAGACTATCCACATATTCATTAGCGTTGTTTATTCCATCTAACCATCCATTATCCGTCACTAATTGAGGAACATATGGATTAGAATGTACCGAAGATCCATTATGGTTTACCGTGTTCCCATAAAGAACTGCAGAGTTACACTCGACAAAAATTCCATTATTACCATTATAATTAGCCGTATTTTCACAAATATTTGCACCATTAACACCGCTAACCACTATTCCAGAACCATTATTACCTATTGCATTATTCTTGAAAATAGTTGCATTCTCACCATTAACTAATATTCCATCTTCAGTACTGTTAGTCACAGTATTCCATGAAACAATTGCATCGATACCGGCAACATATATTCCATTTCCAGCACTATTAATCACCGTATTATGAGTAATAGATGCATAATATCCACTAACTGATATTCCATCCCCAATACTGTTAATCACAGTATTTTCCGAAATATTAGCATGGTTACCAGTAACAGAAATTCCAGTATTGCCCTTATTAGTTATAATATTTCCAGTGATATTTTCATTATCACCAGTAACTGTTACTCCATTACCCCAATTATTGGTCAGCCTATTATTAGAAATAGTCACATTATGTCCTGGCGCATAAATACCGTCTTTACCATTGTTGTAAATGTCAAACCCGCCAAGATCCGTGTTAAACCCGCTGAGGTTAATGTTATTTCCAATTACATAAATTCCATAACCACTGTTATCATGGACATTGTTATCATGTGTTATAATGGCGTTATTTCCAGTTACATCAATACCATCACCAGTATTTCCGGATGCTGTATTTCCAGAAACAGTAACATTAGAGATATTCACATTGTCATCAATTGAAAGTCCATTTCCATGGTTATTGGTTACATTATTGCCGGAAACCGTGATATTATCACCAGTAACTGATATTCCATTACCACCATTATTGTGAATATTATTGTGTAAAATAGTATAATTGTTTCCAGATGCACGAATACCATCTAGACCATTGTTGTAAATGTCAAATCCACCAAGACCATCATTGAATCCACTAAGGTTAATGTTATCTCCAATTATATTGATACCATAACCGCCATTATCATGAATATTATTATCCGGTGTAATAATGGCATTATTCCCAGTCACATCAATACCATCGCCACTATTACCAGTAATAACGTTGTTAGAAACTGTTATACCTGAAACAGTTGCATTAGAAATAATTGAAATTCCATATCCGTGATTATCAGTTACTTTATTTTCAGAAACAGTTTCATTATTTCCAGTAACTGTAATTCCATTTCCATTATTGTGAATATTATTGCGTAAAATGGTATAATTGTTTCCAGATGCACGAATACCATCTAGACCATTGTTGTAAATGTCAAACCCGCCTAGACCATCATTGAATTCTATGAGGTTAATGTTATCTCCAATAACGTAAAGTCCATGACCCTCATTATCATGAATATTATTATCTGGTGTTATAATTGCATTATTTCCAATCACATCAATACCATCGCCGGCATTTCCTGCTGCAGTATTCCTTAAAACGTTTACACCGTCACCAGTGACTGAAATACCAAAACCACTATTATTAGTTACAATATTATCAGAAACCATTGTACCATTAGTAACTAAAATTCCATGTCCTCCATTACTGTCAACCGTATTTCCAGAAACAATTAAATTAAGGCCATATGCATCAATTCCATTACGACCACTATCATAAACCGTGTTCTGTAATATTTTTGAGTTATCTCCTTGTGAGTAAATCCCAATACTACCTTCATTATAAAGAGGATATAAATAAGGATAAGTTGGAGCTGCTATTACTGTATTAATACCACTATTTCTTATGCTATTTCCAGAAATAGTTGAATTATTTCCAGACACTGAAACACCATAACTACCATTAAACTCACTAAGTGGATGATTGAAACCTTCATAACTCAATCCACACGATAAGGTCGTGTTAATACCATTATCAGTTATAGTATTTCCAGAAACATTCGCATTAGGACCTCTAATCAGAATACCATTACCTCCATAATAGTATAAGGTAAGAATCCATGCGCTTAATGTAGCATTAACGCCGTTGCCAGTTATAGTATTTCCAGAAACATTCGCATTATCACCAGATACAGAAATACCGTTACCACCATAGTAATATGTGTAGTTTCCACCAATATTCGTATTACATCCATTATCAGTTACAGTATTTCCAGAAACATTCGCATTATCACCAGATACAGAAATACCGTTACCACCTTCATAATTTGCAGTGAAAGCAGAATCAATGGTTACATTATTTCCATTACCTGATATTGTATTGTTAGAAATGCTTACATTATCTCCAGTTACTGAAATACCAAAGCCAATATTATAATCTATTGGGTCATGTCCTGCTGTGAAATTACATCCATTATCCAATACAACATTTCCAGAAATGTTTACATCACTACCTGTAACAGCAATACCAAACTTACCATTACTGATTATTCTATTTCCAGAAATATTCAAATTATTTCCAGATGCAGAAAGTCCATAATTTTGATTATTTTGAATAATGTTGTCGGTGATAATTACGTCATTTCCAATTGAAACAATCCCTTCAGCAGTGTTCCAAGTATCATTATTACCAGAAATAGTTGCACCATCACCATTTACATAGATGCCTCTACATCCATATTCATAACCACCACTACCAGTTACAGTATTGTTATAAATACTTGAATTAATTCCATTTATCCAAATACCTGCCCAATCATCGCTGAATACAGCTACACTTGTAATATCATTAATATTACCAGTTACATTATTATAAGAAACCGTTGCATTATCACCAGATACTGAAATACCTCTGAATCCTAAATTAGTGCTATTATTATCAGTTACTTCATTTTCGGTAATAATTGCATTATTACCAATAATCATTATTCCAGAACCATTAGTATGAGTCACTATATTCCTTAAAACATTGGTATTATTACCATTAACAGTTATTCCAGTGTCATCATGGTTATTTGTTATAGAGTTATCAGAAATTGTTACATTATTTCCATTTACATAAATTCCTCTGGTGCTGTTGTCTATATGGTTTTCAGATATCGTGATTTGAGAAGAATTAATCAGATAAATGCCCTCAATACAATAGTTGGCGATTATATTTTGCGTTATTGTATTGTTAGATGAATTTACCAGATGAATTCCATAATTGCTGTTATTATTATTGTTATTTAAGGTATTGTTCCTAATTCTATTGTTTAGGGAATTTTCCATGTAAATTCCATAATAAGAGTATACATAATAAATATAATAATATTTATCTGGATCATTTGTACTACTTGTGTTATTATTTAGGCCATTGTTATCTATAGTGTTGTTTGTGGAATCTTTTTGGTAAATTGCATAGTAATAGTTATATTCCCACCAAGTACCATATCCATCATTTTCATAGTTATTAACGTTATTAAGATTAGTTATATTATCATTAATTACATTCTCAACTATTGTATCACTTGAAGAGTTATCTAAATAGATTCCATAATAATAGCCATAAGGAGGAAGACTATAACTACTTATAGTGTTGTTAATGATTGTAATTTCATTAGAGTTCAATAAGTAAATTCCATACTGGTTGTTACCAATAGTGTTATTGTTGATTGTATTTTTTAATGAGTTACCTACGTATATTCCATATTTACTGCCAGAGTTTTCATTAATATATCCAAAAATATTGTTATCCATGATAGTATTGTTTGAGGAACTTTCAAGGTAAATTCCACTGTAATAATTGTTGTTGATTATGTTGTTGATTATTGCATTATTTTGGGCATTTACCAGGTAAATTCCCCGATCAACATTATTGAATACATTGTTTGTTACTATATTTCCTGAGGAGTTTTCCAGATATATTCCTGCATCATAACTTTGACTGATTCTATTATTATCGATTGTATTGTCTGAGGAATTTAATAAATGTATTCCATACCACCATTGATAATAATTATCCACATTTGTTATGATATTTCCAGAAATTGTATTGTTTGAGGAGTTCCAGAGATATATTCCCTGATAATTATTTTCTAAAGTTAGGTTTTCAATCCAGGAGTTTGTAGTGTTTAAAAGAAGAACTCCATCGTAATTACCAGTAAAGGTAATGTTTCGAACTGTTATATTGGTACATGAAATAAGTGCCAGATATCCAATTGAAACACTGTCAAAAACAAGCCCATTTTGCCCAATAATATAATAAATAGGATTACCATTCACAGTATTACTAGTATCGATATCCTGCTGATATCCTCCAATATCCGTACCTATATACATACTATATGTATTATTTACAAACGTATTATTCCTTAAAACATTTCCGGGTACATTTTCCAAATATATTCCATAAGTATTGTTGTTTATTTCATTTCCTGAGATTATCTTTTGGGGGCTAGATAAATATATTCCCTGATTAGTATTGCTTATATTATTTTCTGAGATTATATTATCTGCAGAATCTAAATACATTCCATATTTATTGTTTGTTATGTTATTTCCTGAGATTGTATTATCTGCAGAATTTCCAATGTAAATCCCATAGTTATAATAGATTCCATCATCGTTATTTGTTAGTATATTCCCTGAAATTGTATTATCAGAAGAATTCCATAAGTATAGCTCCATATAACTATTTGTTATTTGATTTCCATTAATTTCATTTCCTGATGAATTTTCTAAATCAATTCCATTATTATAGCTATTTGTTACATTATTTCCCGAAACTGTATTATTTGAAGAGTTCTCTAAATAAATTCCGCT
This sequence comes from Methanobacterium veterum, assembly GCF_000745485.1. Lineage (NCBI taxonomy): Archaea > Methanobacteriati > Methanobacteriota > Methanobacteria > Methanobacteriales > Methanobacteriaceae > Methanobacterium > Methanobacterium veterum. Next base: position 156,947 of record NZ_JQJK01000009.1, on the reverse strand, counting down.
GTTAAAAGTGTTATTTATAGCATTTCCTGAAATAGTATTGTTCAAAGAGTTTTCTAAATAGATTCCATAATCATAATTATAAACTGGCCCCTCATTATTTATAGTATTTCCATTAATCTCATTTCCTGAAGAGTTTTTCAAACATATCCCGCATCTACTTTCGTTAATTGTGTTATTAGTTATATTATTATTTGTAGAATTTTCTAAAGTAATTGCATTATCAGTATTATTTATGATATTTCCTGAGATTGTGTTTCCTAAAGAATTTTCGAGATACAAATCCGTATTAATATTATTATTTTCAATCGTTGAATTAGTTGTATTTAAAATAAACACATTATAACTGCTTGTTATATTAGAATTTGTTATAGTGATATTATTACATAAAATTAAAGCTAAATATCCGATATTTAAGTTATCTAAGACTATGCTATTTTGCCCTACCAAATAATAAATAGGATTCCCATTTATAGTATTGGTAGCGTCAATATCCTGCAGGTAATCTTCAACATTACTAACTACAATATTTAAGTTATCTACGTTATTTGCAAGTATGTTACTCCTTAAAATATTTCGTGAGGAGGCTTCTAAACTAATTCCGTTATTATTACCAGTTATATTGTTCCCTGAAATTGTATTATTACCGGAATTGCTGAGATAAATTCCATTATTAGAATTGCTTGTTACATTGTTCTCTGAAATTGTATTGTTACTTGAATCACTGAGATAAATTCCGTTACTATTATTGAATATTTGATTTTCACTAATTGTATTCTGAGAGGAGCTCTCTAAATATACTCCATTACTATTATTTGACACTTGATTATTTCCGCTAATAATATTTTGAGAAGAATTCTCTAAATCAATTCCATTATTAGAATTGTTTGTTATATTGTTCCCAGAGATCGTATTGTTACTCGAATCACTAAGATAAATTCCATCATTCCAATTATCTGATATTTGATTTTCATTGATGGTGTTTTGAGAGGAACTCTCTAAACCAATCCCATTACTACCATTTGAAATTGTATTCTCTGAAACGTTATTATTTGTTGAATAATTAAGATAAATTGCATAATTCCAATTATTCATCAGGTTATTTCCAGTAATCGTGTTATTATAAGAATTATCAAGATAAATTCCATTATCAGAAACTGTATTCCTTGAAATTGTGTTATTTGAAGATGACTCAAGATAAATTCCATTTCCGGAAACTATATTTTCCAAAATTATGTTATCAAAAGATGATTCAAGACTAATTCCATTATCGGATACCGTATTTCCTGAAAGTATATTACCTAAAGAGTTCAAAAGTTCAATTCCATTAACATAATTTCCAGAGATTGTATTGTTATTAGACGATACAAGACATAGAGCATTATTACTTTCATAAGTAGTTGAATAGCTAACCATATCACTTAAAAGTGCACAGCATACGGGGCCTCCACCATGATAATAATAGATATTATTATTAGATATTGTGTTGTTGTCAGATAAATCAAGGTAAACCTGGCCATTTATGGTATTTCCAGAAAATGTATTATTTGAAGAGTTTTCAGAATATATTCCTGTTAAATCACAATTTTCAATTATAGAATTAGTTGTGTTTATGATACTAATTCCAATAGCACTTTGGACTAAGAAACCCTCATCATCATACTGTTCACGAATATTCTCTACAGTTATATTGTTACACGAGACTAAAGCTAAATAACCTATATGTATCCCATCTAGCACAAGGTCATGTTGCCCTATCAAATAATAAACAGAATTTCCATTTATAGTATTACTGGTATCAATGTCCTGAATATAATCTGAAAGATCATCTCCAGATATATTAAATCCATCGTTGTTATTTACAATTATATTGTTTCGAAGCGTATTTTCAGGGGAATTATCAATATAAATTCCATAATTACTGTCTGTTATACTGTTATCAGAAATTGTGTTATTTAAAGAGGAATCACTATAAATCCCATATTCAGTGTTAGTTATATTGTTATCAAAAATTAGAGTATTTGAGGAAACATAACCATAAATTCCATAATTACTGTCTGTTAGATTGTTCCATGAAATTGAATTATTTAAAGATGAATCCAAATATATTCCATACCAATTATCTGAAATTGTATTTCCTGAAACTATATTATTCGAGGATGATTCCAAATAAATTCCATAATTCCAATTATAGGTTATATTATTATTAGAAATAGTATTGTTTGAAGAATTTTGCAAGTCTATTCCATTATTGTAGTTATTATTTATGTTATCATCTGAAATATTATTCCCCAATGAATTTTCTAGAATTATTCCATTATTATTATTTGTTATAATATTTCCAGTTATGCTACAATTATCAGCATAAACATAGATACCATCTGAACCCCCATTTATATTGAAACCTTGTACTGCTGATCCATTTCCGGTATAAGTTATAGTAACAACGGGCTGTGACGAATCCACAGCCTGGATTGTTACATCTTCACCCGTAGCAGATTTCAATGTTATATCTTTAGTTATAACAATATTTTCCACGTATGTGCCTGAATGAACTTCAATAATAGAACCATCATTTGAATCATCTATAGCATCCTGAATACTGAAATAATATTTTTCAGTCTGACACTGAGCTCGATTACCTGTAGCATCAACAGCAATGAATCTCAAAATCGTATTTTCATCAATAGTTATAGGACCCGTATATACCGTGCTCAAAGTTGTTGGGTCACTACCATCCAAGGTATAATAAATTACAGGATTTGCATCAAAATTATCAGTTACATTTAAAGTTACAGTTTGTGTAGTGCTGTAAACGCCACTCGTAATATTAGCAGTTACAGTTAGTGCAATTACATCGATTGTGACATTTGTTTGCACAGTTTGATTATCTAACGTGACAGTAATATTAGCATTTCCAGAAGTAGATGTTCCGCAGTTAAATGTTGCATCAGTTTTTCCACTACGAGTAGATGCTGTACTATTTACTGTTCCTAATGTTGTAGCGAAATTTACAGGAATATTATTCGGAATATGTCCCTGCGAAGAAGTATCATCATCAGCACTGTTATGAGTTAAATCCGCCGTTATAGTTGAATTATTAATAGTATTTGATGGACTGGCGGTTACATTCAAAACAATCCATGGATTATAATTTACTGTTCCTCCAACAATACGAATATCCCCAGATCCGCTTGAAATTATTTTTGGATTATTTGAGCCCCACCAATTGTTTGTTGCATCTACTGTTCCATTACCTGTATTATAAAGTCCATATATGCTATTTCCAGTAATTCTATTAAAGTTTACATTGGCAGAGCAGTTGCAAAAATATATTCCATAATGATTACCGGTTATATTGTTTTCAATTATTGTGATATTCAAACTATTAGATATAGACATTCCATATTGGCTACCTTGTGCTGTATTATTCTGAATTGAATTGTAATTTGATGAGCTGTCTAAATGAATTCCTTGATAGGTATTGCCTGTTGCTACATTTCCAAATATAACACCATACGTACTGTTATAAAGATATATCCCATATTGATTACCCAGTATAGTATTATCCTGAATTGTGTTATTATTTGTGCTTGAAAGGAGAATTCCATAAGAAGTATTGTTTTCTACATTATTATTCCAGATTATATTATAATTCGATCCAGAAATACCAATTCCATATGAAGTACTGCTTTCTACAGTATTATTACAAATGGAATTATAATTCGAAATGTTGTAAAGATAAATTCCATACTGATTATCTATTAAACTATTATTCTGAATAGTATTGTAATTTGAACCTAAAAAAACAATCCCATAAATATTATTTATCAAATCATTATTTTGAATTGTGTTATTATTTGAACCATTATAAAGACCTGTTCCCCTAGAATTATTAGATATAACATTATTCTGAATTAAATTACCATTAGAACTACTCAAATACATCCCATACACATTACCTGTTAAAGTATTTCCAGTGATACTACAATTTGAAGCTCCATTCAAATGAATTCCATTTGAATTGGCGGCCCCCACAATTGTAAATCCTTGAATAGTAGTACCATTTCCAAGTGAAGTTACTGTAAAAACAGGACGTGATGAATTAGAAGCTTGAACAGTAACATTTCCACCAGTTTTGGCCTGTAATGATAATGTTTTATTTATAATTACATTTTCTGTATATGTATACGCAGAACCATTATTATCATTAACTATGATTGTATCGTTATCAGAAGCATTATTAATAGCTGATTGAATGCTATCTCCAGGGTTTATAGTCACATTAGCAGCTGATACTGCCCCGATAAACATCAAAAGTATTGTAAAAAATGTTATACATGCCAAAACTGTCTTTATATTCGTCATAACTCATCACATCGATTATTACAAATACATGGCTATTGTAATTAAGTAATATTTAATACTTTCGGTTCATACATTATTTTATTATGATTAAACATGATAAAAGGAGAAATAAGACAGGTATAACGAATTAAACTCCAAATATTACAAATTCTAGGCAAATAATAAATAATTTAATAATTTAATAAAAAATACATAAAAAATAATCATATTAAGCGAATTAATAGCTTTAAACTGTAAATATATATTTAATTCGCTACTTATCGCATTTAATTCGTAATTAGGTTATTTTTTGTCATATTGTATAAATTTAACTCCATAATTTTTCCTTTTGTATGTTATAATTAAATATTTTAAATCATAAAATAAAAATTAACCAAATGCCATAACTATTTTAAAGAATAAAAAATTATTAAACTGTGAGTGATTTATATGGGCGAGCTTTCAGATGCACTAGATGAATTCAGCGAAATCTCAAGGGAGTACCACGCTAAAATCCAGAAAATTTTAAGGGATAAATACTGCTGGAAATGCCCAATGCGTTCTACAAGTAAGAACACTTTTTGTAATGAGTTAGACGCATGGATCAGGCTTACAGGTGCCTTTGAAAGTGGAGTTCAAGAGAGCATACTTGAAGATGTTAATTCAAAGGATAATTTAGAAGTTATAACCTCAAGATACTTATTTAAACTCTTAAAAAAGAACAAACGGCAGTTAAAATACAGTAAAAGAACTATTTTAAAATTAAAGGAAGATCTTGAGCCGTTTGCTTTAAAAAATGACCTTCTTTCTATTGAAGAAAATCCCGAATCCGTCAAAGTTGGTGATCTAATTTTATGGCCTCAAATTTGCCCAGTTTCATTTTACTGGTTTTCAAAAGCTAAAATACTGGGCATTATTCCGTTTAAAATCCTAAAAGTAGAAAAATCATTTCAAAAAGAAGGGCGTAATTTTGTTCAAGTAGAAAATAGCTTGGACATTCCATTAGAACATATAACTGGGAAAATAATCAAAATTATAGGCAAAACTGATCCAATATACTCAAAATTGAATTTATAACCCTAAAAGCTTAAAAAAAATAGAGAGTATTTAAAATTAATAATTTTATTTGACAAAATAGCCTATATACGTAAGTATATACGCCACAAATATCAATATAAGCCCCCAACCATAGCGTGAAGCAGTTTTATCACCCGTAGATAAAATATATGCCCCAAAAATTACCGGGACTATGGACGCTGCAAAACCCTGCGTATATCCGTTTTTGATGAAATATACCCCTAAAAGCAGTACCAGTATGCTTATTACATATCCCATATTTACCAATGTTTTGTATTCAAATGTTTTTCCTTCTTTTTCCACTTTTAATCCCCCACATACTATTTTCATATAAAAATAATTTTTACAACGTATCCACACAATTAGTAAGTAATTTCTTTAATTTAGAGCTATTTGAAGGCCATAAAATATATAAAGAGCTAATTAGCTTTAAAAATGATGAGGGTTCAGGTATTTCAAGTTTATCCCTCATTTCCTCTGTTGCTGGAAGTCCAGCTAATTTAAGCCTGTTTAGTATAGGGTCAGCATAACCAGTTGATTCTGCAAAACCTCGACCAATTAAATTTCCTTCAAGATCCTTTAAATACACAGCACCTTCTGAATAATGTAATCCATTTGCAAAAAATCCTGATTGGCCTCCGCTGACAATTGGAACCATGACAAAATCCCGTATATCTTCTGGAACATCTTCGCCAAAGCTAAATTCCCATTTTTGAGGATACCATACATTTGTGATAGGATACAAATCTGGATCCTGTGATTTATCACTTTTTATCCATTCAGTTATCTTTAACCTTCCTTTAACATTTTTAAAGTTACTTTCCTCATCCATATATTTCCCAGAAACTTCAGCATCCATTATCCCCGGAGAATTTGAACCTGTTTGATTAAGAAATCCCATCATTTCATGTGAATGTATAGATGCCATTGTTAATTCCCTATCTCCCTTAAATTGAGCCATGAACCAGTCCCATCCACCTGCAGCCTTCTTATTCATATTGTTAGCCGCTCTTAAAACCTTTACTCTGGGACTACCCGCGGGGAGCATTCCATTACACCATTGATGGTCATACCAGAATTTACCGCTTTTTAGAGAAACTTCTTCTCCGTTAATTCTTAAAGTACTTTTATCTGGGTCAACTCTAAGGTTTGGAACAGAATAATATAGAGTTCCAACTCCTCCACAGCAGGGATCGCATCCATCTTTGCCCTGAATCAAATATTTTTTAGTTTGTGTGAGTGTAATATCCACCTCAATTTCTGATGGTGAATCAGGATCTAAATCTACTCCTCTTCCTTTAATTTGCATAGGAAATGTGCTATCTTCTCTTAAAGACTTTATTTTATTCTTTCCCAGAGTATAATCAAATGGGTTACTTGAAAAATCTATTAATCCAGTTGTACCTGCAATTGCTATAGGTTTAGAACGGTAATGTTTTCCTCCAGCTTCACTTATGGCTAGATGTAATTCAATAAACTGGTTTTCAATGTCAGAAAGCCCAAAATGCTTGGCTATATTTGGAGGAAGTAATGCATATTGCCAGAACATAAATTGGACACCGTATTCTTTTCCATTCTCGCCTATACAACTCCCAACAATAAAATGCCATCCTAATTGATAATCCCATTGAGGGGCATCATCACGAGGAATTTTAAAATCTGCCTTTGCAGGTATTGCTTTATAACCTTTAGAACTGTCCATGCCTAAAAAAAATGTCATTGCATACGCTTGATGAGGCGAAAGTGATTTAGAATACTTAATTAAAGTTTCATAAACATTTTTGTAGCTTGGAGTGAATGAATCCGGGTGTTTTAATCTCTCCTCCAACAAATACTGCATTCTCTCTCCAAAACTTTCATTGCTATTTTTTTCGCTTACTAATCTTTTAATTATTCCTTCAGGAATCTCTTCAGCATTAAATTCCTGCATCCATAGAATTCTGGCTATATTATCTCTAGTTTCCCTATCTAATTTATCAAGTAAATCATAGATTTCCATATGACCACTTCATTATTCTCCATTTTCCTATCTATCCCTTAATAAAACACAGCTCCAAAGATCATCTCTAGTATTTATTATTTCTCTTCAGCTATTACTCTTTTTGCATAAAAAATATTAATAGATAATAAACAGATAATAAGAGTAAACATTAGGTGGTGTTGAAAAAATGAGGGCCGAAGAAAACTCAAAACGCTTGAATAAATCTAGCAAAGTCAACATCCTGGCTGAACTTATTGAATTATATACTCATGGCAAAGACATAGATCACATAAAAAATATTGTAGACGTCCCCCTATCTTTTTCTCTTAAAGAAATTTCAGATATCGTGTTAAAAGAGGCAGTTAAATTAACTGAAAGCAAATACTGTTATGTAGCCTATGTAGATCCTGAAAATAAAGATAGTGTAGGTATTTCATTCACTAAAATGACGCATGAATGCGATATGTACGAAGAAATTGGTGAAGCACGGTTTCCAGTAAGAAAAGATGGGACCTACGGCGGACTTCTGGGATATTCACTGGATACAGGGAAATCATTTTACATTCAAGATGTTACTACTCATGAAGCTGCCCATGGAATTCCAGAAGGGCATACTCCTGTAAAACAGTTTTTATCTGTTCCTGTATTTTCAACAGATAAAATTACCGGTCAAATTGTCATTGGTAACCCTAAAAGAGATTATACAGATAAATATTTGGAAATAACTGAGAAAATTGCTGCATTTTATGGCATTATCCTTGAAAAATTACTGTAACTACTTTTTTAAATGGATCATAATTTAAAATTCTATAAAATATCATTTTTGTGAAAAATAGTAAAATACTTATTTTAAAACTTATCTTAAACCACTTTATGAAGGGGAGAGGCGTTTTATCAAAGTTAGGTATTTTAATAGTTCTATTACTTATAACTGGAGTGTTTTTATTTGGCTCATCGCTTTTTAACAATAATAAATCATTTGAAAATGATAAATTAGAATTCACATACCCTGCAGATTGGACCCCTACAAATTTTACTGCTATAAATACAAGTTATTCTGTCCAATTATATGGAAATGACACCAATATTATCTTTCCAGTTACCATAAAGACTGAAGTTACTAAGATTAATATGTATACTTCAGACGATCCAGACGAAATTATTCTCCGTAAACTGGTTGGAAAAAAATATCCAGAAATAGCCAAAAGCTGTGAAAGAGATGATTTATATAAGAAACGTCATTCTCTGGTAACACTAAAATATAAATCCATTGTTGACGGAAAAACAGAAATACGTATATTTTTCCTTGATGGTATACACTTTTGTATAATAGAAGGAAAAACATCAAAGGATGACGGAGTTCTTGAAGATAAATTAGATAAAATCGCATTATCATTAGATGATAAAGCACTATAATTTCCGGATATATCGCTTTTAAGTATATCCCTTAAATTACCGTAAATTTACAGTTACTGCTTATATTGCAAAGTGCAGCATTTTAAGGCATCAAAATTCATATTTTCTGTTTGAATAATTATTTTTGGTATTTTAATGGCCTTATATTTTTCAATTTGTATTTAAAGATATATTACATGGGAAATATTGTAAAAAGCCGTAGTTACGTTATTAATAACAAGAATTATCATAAAATCTCTTTTATCCTATTATATTTTAAATAAAAAAAGTAAAGAAAGTTAATTTATTTTTATTGTCCTGATGCATTTCTTCTTTTTAATAAGATTGCTGCGATGTATCCAAGTCCTAAAGTTATTAGAACACCTACAATCAATGCCACTATTCCACCGTAAGGATTATCTTCACCTAAAAATGGTATAGTATAATCTGGCATTGGTGCCTCATAAATTCCTGACTCTTCAGTGGTAGATACGTCCTCTGCAGTCTTTTCAAGTCCATCAGGATTGCTTGAAGCTATAAATGGTGCTAAAACAGCAATTATTATGCAGATTACTAATCCTCCCAGGACTAATTTTTTGTCTTTAGGGCTCATTTTGCTGCAGCCTCCATAGATTCAGATTTAGTTTCTTCAACATTCTTTTTTCTGTTCCAAGCGAGTAAATCAGGCCTTACACTTTCAAGTCCCATAATTACTACCACGGTTAGAACTGCTTCAATGATTCCGATTAATGCATGGTATAATCCCATCATTTCAAGTCCAGGTACAAGTGGGAACGTTCCAGCAAGCCACATTTCTACTGCAACTGCTTCAGATGCTAAGAAAATAGATAACCATGATGCTACACCTATAGCTGCTATTTTTCCTATTGATTTTCTAAGGGCCTTAAATGTGAAAAGTCCTACAAATCCTCCTATAATTCCCATGTTAAGCACGTTAGCACCTATTGTAGTTATTCCACCATCTCCGAAGAATAAAGCCTGAACAAGTAGTACTAATGTAAATATTATAACTGCTGCTTCGGGAGCACAGAATACAAGTGCAACTAATGCTCCTCCCACCATATGTCCGCTCGTTCCAAATGCTATAGGAATGTTCATGGACATTATGGCAAATATACCTGCAGCTAAAACTGCCATTAAAGGAACTGACTTTTCATCAAGGTTCTTTCTGGCCCATTTCTGTGAGAAGTATAATGCCACAATAAGAATAACAAAATAAATGGCACACTGCCACAAAGGTATAAATCCATTTGGTATATGCATATTTTCCAATCCTCCTTTTACTTTATAAGGATCACTCTTAAGTTAATGGAGTATTACTAAACCTAATTTTAGAGGATGAAAGTTAATACTCCATTTTAACGCTCTATGACCCTTAAACTCTCCGTCTATGCCTTTTAATTTTTAATCATATAAAGCTTTCCATCAGTATTACAAAAACCATTATTTCATCATTAAATGTAATAAAAAAGTATTACATCAGTTCTATTTTTAATGGAAAATGTAATAACATGCTATTTCAGACAATAAAAAAACAATAAACGACAATTTGTGATCGTATTTAGATCTACAAATAGTATATTAAGCCCTAAAACTCAGCTTAGCCTATCTCTGGTTTAAAAAAATAAAGGAAAAAGTATAAAGAAATAACCGTCAACCCTCAACCATAATCAATTTACCGCTGCTAGGATCCTTATATACCGTTCCCATTTGCACATAACCTTTTCCTTGTCCGGATTGGCTTTGTGGTGTGTTGTTGAGTTGTTTACCCTGTTCAATTTCAGCAGCTTTCTTCATGGCTTCCATGGTCTGTTTTTTCTCTTCTGGAGTTGAATCACTGAAAACAACACTCTGCATGTTCCATGATAATACCAGGAATATAAGGAATCCAACAGCCAATACTAGCATTGCATCTACTAAATTAGATGTTCCTGCCATTGGATCTTCTTCTTGAGTGTTAAGTAATCTGCGCCGGTTTTTTCGAAGCATTTTCTAAGACCTCCAGAACAGATTCTGCCAGTGTTTCAAGGGTCGAAAGGTTATCTTCATACCACCGTCTTCTAACTTTAGAAATGACGTATGCAACACCTCCAGCAGCTATACCAACAACAGTAGTGTCAAAAGCAATTATTATTGCTTGTGCAAGAGCATTTATGTCTCCCGAACCTAAAGCCGCTAAACCTGGACCCATTGGTATTAATGTACCCATAAGTCCCAGTGTTGGACCAAGTCGTGTCACAATATCTGTTTTTTCAAGACTTTTGGCGATTTTATATTCTTCATTTTCAATTAACTTCCTTGCAAGGGATTCCCTTGATTTTAAGCCTAAATCATCAGACTCTACAATACTCACCAGTATTTCCTTATGATTTTCAGATAAATCACTTTTTTCAACCACTTCCAGCACATGTTCTGGGGTACCGGGATTTGACATGTCTTTTATAAGTTTTTTAACGTCCCCAACTTCAAATTTAACCCTGCTTGAATATTCAGAGAGTAAACCTCCAAAACTAATTATTGCATAGACCATAAAGGCCAGTAAACCTATAATAACAGGTATAAGAAGACTCTGAGATATAACGTGTAAAGCTGCGCTTAATGCTTCACTTCCAGGAATTGTCGCCATTAAATCACCTCATTTATTTTTGTATTAGAATGCTTCTCTTTTTTGTCAGGTAAAATCCTGCAAATACAAGTACTACAACTAGTAGTAATGCATAAATCAATGTTTCTGCAGATGGAACAGTTAACGGGCTCATTTGAGATTGAAGAACTGTACTTATATTTGGAATAACTATAGCAGAAGCTAAAAAGTAAAGGCCAACAAAAAGCATAAAATTACCCAACAAAACAGGGTAAGGCTTCTTCAAAACCCTTACTATTGCACCGGATGCAAAATAAAACGCGAGTATAGTTATACTAAGGAAAACAGCCGCATATTGCCCAACAAATACTGTAGAAACTCCTATAAATGGAGAAGCCAGTACTATAGCTGCTATAACCGCCCCAAAACAGCATGGACACGGCGCAATCATTGCAGCACATGATGCCTTAGCATGATTTTTACGATGCACTTTCCACTCCCTAATGGTGTGAAACCCTGCATACATAATTATAATTGACATAGCTAAAAATATAGCGAAATTATAATCATACACGACCTTATAAACAATATCAGTGTGTCCTGAAACTAAAAACGCTAATATAAATATCCCAAGACCGTAACCAGCTGATACTCCCACTGCAGCCTTTTTAGAAAGCCCAGCAAATCCAGATGCAAGTCCGATCTTAACACCGAACACTAAAATTGCAGATAATATTCCCATTTGCCATAATAACTCTAACATGATAATCAACCCAATTTTTATAGTTTAGTTCAATATAATACTTTCTATTTTACTTTTATTATTACATATGGTCCTTATTTCACCAAAAATGTAATACAATTTATATAAAATTATTACGTAAATCAGTTATTTCATCAATTAGTAATAATTAAATAGAAATTATTACATTCTACCTTTAAATATACTCATTTTCATTACACAACCAAACCCGATACTTTTCATGACTTTTATCCCTATTTAAATAAAAAATAGGGAAAAATTTAGTTTTTAGACCGTTTTAACAGGTTCAAAATATCCGATTTGAAGTAACCAGCACCAAGTAAACACAAAATTGATATTACACCAATTATAGCCATTACAGGGACACCTGAAGATCCTGACGCACCGCTAGAAGCTGCTGTAGATACTTCATATGCATTTTTACTGCCGGAAGCTACTGAAGCACTGCTGCTGCTTGAAGCACTTTTAGTTGCAGCCGTAACCGCTGCTGCCCCAACACTGCCCACACCGCTTCCAGAAGAACCAACACTACCGCTGCCTTTACCAGTATTAGATTGACCTTTACCCGAATTTTGTGAATTTCCCCCATTAGAGTTCTCATTTAAAACCTGACCAGTAGCCTTATTCATCATATCCGCGAACTGTTTAAGCTGGGCCGTGCTCAAAGAGGAACTCATCATCAGGAAATTGCTGAAGTCAATATTAGCACACGTGTGGTGGCAGCAGGTAACACCGTACTTAGTAGACTCTATATAAGTATCAACCAAGTCTGTAATAGTTTTTGAGTCCGCATTCCACAGACCTTTACGATATGCCGTAATAAGCCATCCTGCCATACTCTGGAAAGAAAACGCTTTATAATCTGCGTTAACACTGAATGCAGAACTCAGCAAGGTATTGGCCAGTTGATTCCATGTAGAATCGCTGACGAGTTTTCCTCCATTTGTATCTTTATTGATCAGATCAAATGCGGCTAAGTTTTCAATCCTTGCAGAATATTCCAGCCAGCCGCTTGCTCCCTGGTTCAAAAGAGCATTCACGTATTTTGGATTTAATAGCGTAGATCTAATCTCCAAATTTATCTCTTCAGAAAGGCTCCTCGTTATGATATCGTTTTTGTTACGGATATCAACAATAGATGTATCCGGATTTGCACCTAAATACTGAGATGCTAGAGTTACTCCTCCAAGCCAATCATAATAATCGCTTGAATCTAATAATCCCCATGTACTGTCAATATTTTGGGTTATTATATCTGTATTCTTAAGCAAATACTCAAAGGTATTTCGATTACTGGACACGACAATATTACCATTTTTATCAACAGTCCATGCATTAGATATTCTTGACAGGTATATCTCTGCTAGTTCTTTGGTAACATCAGCACTATGCTCCCATTTACCAGTGTTTGGAAGGTAATCGGATATTCCTGTCCCTTCAAGAACCGCCCCGGGTAAACCAAATATACGATCCAAAGAGGGGTTTTGGGCATAATGTTTTTTAACATAGTTGTACTTTGTACTTTCATTTGTAGCATTAACCAGTGCCACTGCACCGGTCATGAGTTTTAACCAGTTTACATTACTTGTAACTGCTGTTGCAAAAACATCTATGCGCGGCCTGTGGATTACAGTGCCGTTACTAAGGGTTATAGTTAATTCAGATAGTTTCATTAGTTTAATACCAGTTACTGTGCCGCTGGCATCCCATACTGGCTCAACACCTAAATAATATAAAAATTGAGCAATAGCGACACCTTCAGTACGCAGCAGTTCAGTACCCCACATAACAATAGCTATAGTATCAGGGAATTTTTTATGTTCCTCATAATACTCAACTATTTGCTTATTAACAATATTTTTAGCAGATTCCCATGCCGCTTCACTCGGCATTTTAGTAGAATCAACAGAGTACATACTGGTACCTGTAGGTAAACTATCGCAGTAAGATGGATCCCCTGCCAAACCCGGTACTACATAACCCCCACTTAAAGCTGTCATAATAGATTCTATTTCAGTATTTTTTGATAGCTCTGAAATTGTGTTCACGCAGAAGTTTAGATTAGCGTACAGATCACTCTGTTTGCTGATTCCATTTTTTGCAGCCAGATTAGCTAAAGAGACCCCATTAACCAGTTGAGTTATATAATAGGTTAATTTGCTTTTAATAGCAGTTACATACCTATTATATGAGGTATTGTGGGTCATTGTGTAATAATCTACGCTTAATGACGGATACAACAATTTTTTGATGTTATCCATGATCTTCGTTCTAGATGACGCTATTGTAATTGTTTCCTGAATTAAATTATCACCTTTAAGCCCCTGACCTAAAACATGCAAGCCTAATGTGATAAGAGTATTCTGAAGTTCATCTAAATAACCATCAAGGCTATTAACCCATGTTTCAAAACTTTCACCCTTTTTCGGACCAGTCAGTCCCAGCTTATTAACAGCTACATTTTTAATTTTAATCTGATACTGTGCCACCAGATCAGTAGCATTTACTTTAATTGCATTCTTATAAGCGGTAATATAATTCTGCAGGGTGACATAATCACCATATAATTCTGAAGAAACTGTAGCTGGGGTCATATGACTTATAACAAGGGCAAATGCCCTGTCTTTAGCAACCATACCTTCACCAGGATCAGAAGTTATAAAAGGGTATATGTCTGGTATTGTGGATAGTTGAAAAGTCCAGTCATCTGCCTGCACTCCAATAGATCTACCCGGCAACCACTCCAGTGTTCCATGGGTTCCAAAGTTTATCATTACGTCTGCTTTGAATACTTCACTTAACCATTTATAAAATGCAACATACTGCTGGTGGGGCGGAAGCGTTGCACTGTGATAATCTTCAGCTGTTTCCAGTTCCTCCCATCCCCTACTTGGTTGAACTGTGATAAACACGTTACCGCAAACAATTCCAGGGATAACAAGGTACTTGTTATCATAAACCATGACTTTACCAATACCAGAGCCCCATTTAGCGACTAATTGATCTTGCAGCGTTTCAGGTAATTCATTGAACCATTTCATGTATTGGGTAAGATTTACAAGCTGTTTATTTGCAGTGAGATTTGCATAGTTGTCTTTAACATACTCATTAAGAAGTCCCTGAGCCCAGGTACCTTTATTACCAAATGAGGCGATGATAGTATAAAGTTTCGTAGCAGAAGGAATTTCACTTCTTTTCATGCCAATATTGTATCCCGCATCATACATCGCTACCAATAAATCATGGAGGCTCCGGAAAACATCCAGATAAGAAGCACCTATATTAGATTTCCCCGGAGGGTAATCATAAAGAACGATAGCAACTTTTTTATCTTTATTGGCCTTTTCTTTAAGATTTGCCCACCCGTTGGTCAGTTGAACAACTTTATCTATACCTTCCTGTACAGGTATTTCATTACCATTAGAATCAATATAAGATACAGGCACAGCCCCAAAAACGCCTTCAAACTCTGGAATAGTGACTGCATAGGTCCATTCGGCTTGAGGCCCATATGCACTTGTGTAACTATAGTTACTGATACCATTAACAGCCTTGATAATTTCAATGTTCATCTCTGCAAAGTCATCAATGGCACCTCCATCAGCCATATTAGCATAATCCATTGACCAGCTGTACAGTGAAGTTACACAGACAACACCCCTTGATAATGGGCCAGTGCCATTTACACCGACGGTTAGTTCATTTAACAGTTGACTAATTGAAGGTGTAAGTGCAGACTGAAATAAATTAAATACGGCCCTGCCTTGAGCTTCATAAGTTTTGATCATTTTATCTACAAGGGCTCCTCCAGGGTTGTAACTGGCAATAATTATAAATGAACCCTTTATTTTTGACTTAGACGAATTATACCATTTTTCAAACGCTGCATAAATCTCTTTATTGGTGTTATGTTTCGCTTGCCATGTTTTCAATTCATTGGTCATCCAGTTTAAACTCCCAGATTTATCACTATTATAGCCCGGATCTGCCTTGATCCATTCATTTATCTCTTTTTGGGTGGGAGATGATCCAAAAATTCCGTAATCTGGATGATATATTCCCCATGTAGGGTTAGATAAAAGTGGGGTTCTGCCCTCTATTTTAGTAGGATTTACGCTGGTTTCTCCCATTAAATAGAAGATATAACCCAACATATTCTGCATGTTTTCTTTAACTATGCTGCTATCATTTACAGCTTCTGCCTGCCAGTAAGAACCAATATACGTGTTTTCAAGTGTGTTATAAGTGTTGTTTTTATTGGTCCCACCTAAAAAATTCCAGCTGCCTATATATTTTGATATGAAGTTGGCATCATAAATCCCAAATACATATGCAATCCTGTGATTCTGGTTGGCGGGGCTATCTGCAATTACATCTGCAGGTATAGCAAAGTTGTAACTGTACATATCCACCATGATAAAATTGGTATATTTCAACATCCACCACTTAGAATCATCTTTACTGTAGCTTTCAATAGTGTAAACCCTGCAGCTCAAGTTTTGAAGTGTCTGCATCTTATTAAGCTGGCCATCAGTACTGGAAGTACCAGAATAACTGATAACAGCTATATCTGGAACAAATGTATGGTTGACAGTTAGGGGGGTTGTAGTGAGAGTTATACTTTTATTAAAGCTTTTATAAGTTTTATACAGTATTTCTACAATGTAACTCCCCTTAGTCAGATTACTAAAAGTATAAGTTCCAGAATTACCTGTAACTACAGTTTTAATTATCTTTTTATTACTCTGATTTCTTAAATTTACTGTCGCGTTAGAAACAGGTACCGCATCATTATACTCTCCAGCATACTCCTTTTTTGATTTATCATATGCATCGCGGACAGTCCCGCTGATATTCAATTTGGAAACGGTACTTTGAGATGTGGAATAGGCACTGTAAATTCCACTGCTTAACGTGCTGTTATTTGTTGTATTCAAAGACTGATTACCTGTAATATTATCTGCAGATACAGTCCCGCAAAGAGCGAAAGAAAACAAAAGTACAGCCATTAAAAGCAAAATTTTCATGCCCTGTTTTTTGATATTTTTGATAGTAACACTTCCTACTTTTGAAGTTTAAATTGTACTTCAAAAAAGAAAATAAGGTTTTTATTTTCCTGTTTTGAACTTGAAAGTATACCCTTTAGCCATTTTATTGCCTGCAGTGTCTTTTACAGCATATGCTGGGATGTAAACCTGGTACCAGGTATTTGCTGATCTTTTGCTGGTAGTTTTAAGGTACAAAATGTTTCCCTTAATTACTTTGCTAACTGCAACTTTTTTCCCAGTTTTAAGGTTCTTAATATACACTTTAGACCAATTCACACCCGCTTTAACGCTTTCACTAAACTTAACACCAATAGTACCTGTTCTTGAAACTTTCCCTGCCTTATTTTTAGGACTGGTTAAACTAACCTTAGGCGCAGCCTTATCAATAACATACTTAACAGTGTACACTGGAGACTTATTACCTGCTTTATCCACAGCTAAAAACCTTAAAGTACAAGTAGAACTAATAGTAATTGGTTTAGTATACCTAACACTGCGTGTAGTTGGCGCAGCCCCATTCAAAGTATAATAAATACTTCCAGACTCACTCATTTTCAAAGTAACACTCTTAGCAACATTATAATATCCACTTGAAACACTAGCACTAGCTTTAGGAGCAGTCTTATCAATAACATACTTTACAGTGTACACCGGTGACTTATTACCTGCCTTATCCACCGCCAAAAACTTCAAAGTACAAGTAGAACCAACACTAAAAGAACCAGAATACTTAGTACTGCCAGTAGTTGGTGTAACCCCATTAGTAGTGTAATAAATCGTCCCATTTTCACTCATTTTCAAAGTAACACTCTTACTAACATTATACGTTCCACCTGAAACATTAACACTCGCTGTAGGAACCTTAGTGTCAATAATATAAGTTTTTGTAACCACATCCGAAACTTCACCATCCAAATTAACAGCGATAAACTTCAAAACAGTGGCCCCTTCCTTACTAACGCTTATTGACCCAGTATACAAAGTACTGCCTGTAGTGGGAGTACTACCATTAGTAGTATAATAAATTCTAGGATTAGGATCTTTATTATCTACAGCAGTTAAATGCACAGTTATCCCCTTATTAAAAGAGCCACTCCCAACATCCGCCGAAGGTGTTAATTTGCCGTAATTATCAGCAACCGTGTCGTTTGAACCAGTATTTACTGCATCATTACCTTGATTACCACTTGAAACCAGTAAATTATTGGTAACAGTGGTGCTGCTACCCTCAGTTGAATCAACAGCATAAGTACCAGTAGTGGTAATATGGTTACTGTTTATTTTAGTGTTAGTAGGAAATTTACTTGAAGACTGCTTTTTTAACAGAATTCCAGTACTATTTGAAGTTATAACGTTTTCAGAAAGCGTGTTATTGTCAATTTTACCATATACATAGATACCCTCTTTAGTACCTGATGTTGTAATATTGTTTCCAGTGACCGTACAATTTGAACCTGCTAAATAAATTCCATACCCACTGGCCAGGTTTATGATATTATCTTTTATTATTGCACCCGAACCATAAGCACGGATACCGCTATCAGTTGAATCATAGCCAGATATTTTATTTCCAGACACTGTACACTTGGAAGTGAAATAAATACCGCAGTAAGTTGCGCAAATGGTGTTTCCAACTATGGCGTTGCCGCCCTCCGTATCCATTTCCGATGAAACACCCCTGTAGGACCCTGTAACTGTGTTATTTGTAACATTGTTATAGGAACCCATCACCTGAATAGCGTAACAAAAAGAATCATTTACACCTACGCAGGTATTGTTGAAGATACTATTATAATAACTGGCCCCGTCACTCTCAAATTTACCTGAAGAATATATCGTCAGATAAATACAGTCTGCCCCATTACTTTCGACATGGTTACCTGCTATAATGTTGTAGTTTGAAGAACCCAAAGGAATGGCAGTATGCGTTCGAGTATTGCCATCAATAGTATATTTATATGTTTTAACAGTATTTTCAATAATTTTATTGTGATTAGAACGTGTCAGAGGAATTCCAAATCCATAAGGGCCGTTGCAGGATATGCTATTTCCCCGTATGGTGTTATTCTCAGTTTCGTATAATGAAATTCCGCTGCCGTTTTCATTACTGTTTTGAATGGTTAGACCTGTCACATTTGAACCTGAACCATTTTTCAGTATAGTAATGGTCCCGTTAACAAGTTTACCTGTTTTACTAGTACTGGTCAAATTCAAAGGCCTGTCAATATACATATTTTTATTATTGATAGTGCCGTACAGGTCTAAAACATCACCCGCATGAATATTTGAGTCTTTAATATACCCCGATTCATTAAAATACGTGCCGTATGAATCATCGGTAATAGTATAACTGGCCGCACCAACAGCATTAACCATAGTGAATGCTAACAATAAGCCAGTTACTACCATCATAAACTTTAATTCTCTCTGCATTATAGTATCCTCCAAAAATGAAGAAAAGATTAGTATCTCCCTGTTTTAAATTTAAAAGTGTACACTTTAGCCAGTTTATTGCCTGCACTGTCTTTTACAGCTGAAGCAGGAATATAAATCTGATACCAGTTGTAAGCATATCTTTTAAAAGTCATTTTAAGATACACTGTATTTCTATTAATTACTTTGCTGATTGCAACTTTTTTTCCAGTTCGAAGGTTTTTAATGTACACTTTAGACCAGTTGATGCTTGATTTAACGCTTTCACTGAACTTAACCGAAATGGCACCTGTTCTTGAAACTTTCCCAGCCTTATTTCTAGGATAAGTTAAACTCACTTTAGGCGCAGCCTTATCGATAACGTATTTTACGGTGTATACTGGTGATTTGTTGCCTGCTTTATCCACAGCTAAAAACCTTAAAGTACGCGTAGAACTAATAGTAATTGGTTTAGTGTACTTTGCACTGCCTGTAGTTGGAGCAGCCCCATTTAAAGTGTAATAAATAGTTCCATTTTCACTCATTTTCAAAGTAACAACTTTATTAACATTATACGTCCCCGCCTTAACACTAGCACTAGCAGTAGGAGCTTTAGCATCCTTAACTGTCAAAGTAACAGTTTTTGAGGTAGTAAAATTACCAGCGAACACTGTTAAAATAACCTGATAAACTCCAGGTTTAGTGTAAGTATGAGTTGGATTCTGTTCAGTTGATGTTATCCCATCGCCGAAGTTCCATTTCCATGATGTGACATACTTGGATTGATCAGTAAATTTCACAGGTAACGGTGCATTACCCACAGTAGAATTAGATGTAAAATTCGCAACGGGCATTCCTGTGTTATCTTTGACTGTGTTACCAGTACCAGATACCGTGTCATTACCCTGTTTGTTGCCACTATCCGAAACCATCCAGTTATTGGTAATAGAATTATTATAAGAGGTAGCAGCATCTATTGCATATAACGTACAGCTGTTAATTACATTGTAAGCTACAGTATTCTTATTAGAATTCTGGTACAGCTTAATACCTTCATTTCCTGCAGGTATAGAGTCCCCTGTAGAAACTGCAGGTGCAGAATTATTCCCTATTGTAGTAATGGTGTTGTTAATTATGGTATTATTTTGAGATTCGTATGTTCCAATACCTAAACTGTAATTTCCAACACCTTTGATTATGTTACCAGTGATAGTATGTCCTGAAGCCTTGTATAACTCAATAACATAATTGGCATTAGCCGCAGCAGTGATGTTGTTTCCTGTAACGGTGACATTTTCAAGTACGTCCCAGTTTTCCAGATAGACTCCATAAGCAACTGTAGTACCATTGGCTTTAATCTTATTTTTAGAAATACTCGTATTTTTAGTATAAGAACTTATTTTAACACCGTTAGCATAACTTCCAGTTGTTTCAATGGTATTTCCCAGGATAAGGTTATTCTGTGCTACTGAACCATAGGACCCCACTACATCTAAACCATAAGCGCAAGAATAGCCTTTTGTGGTGACATTATTGCCTTTAAAGGTATTGTTACTGCAGTCGTTGCTTATATGAACACCAAGTAGGGTATCCCCCTTACTAATACTTGTTATCTTATTATAATTTGTGTTGATTGAATTATCAGTTATATTGTTATTGCTGGAACTTTCATCCAAAAAGACGCTTATAGTAGGATATATTCCACCTTTCATCCAGTTAGACCAATCAACATCTGCTGCAGCTCCTGTTGTTTTGATTGTATTTGAATTAAGTACATTAGAATCAGAATCATATAAGTAAACACCATATGTAACTTTATCTCCAGTGGTGTTTATTTTATTTCCAATGATTTTATTGTTGTTAGCCTCATTCAAATAGATACCATAACTTTTCCCTTTCTGATTTGCATTAATGGTGTTGTTTGATATTTTACTGCCGTTGGACTGGTTAAGGATTATTCCATTTTGATTGTCATTACTTATAACCAGACCAGTGACATTTGACCCGGATCCGCCTGATAAAATAGTTATAGTCCCGTTAACAAGTTTTCCTGTTTTACTAGTACTGGTCAAATTCAAAGGCCTATCAATATACATATTTTTATTATTGATGGTGCCGTACAGGTCTAAAACATCACCAGCACGAATATTTGTATCATTGATATACCCTGACGCGTTGAAATACGTACCGTACGAATCATCAGTAATATTATAACTGGCCGCACCAACGGCATTAACCATCGCACACGATATCAGCAAAGCAACTGTTAGCATGGCAAATTTAAATTTCTTCTGCATATTTTCATCCCCTCCTATTAATTCAAATTTACCTTATAAAAATTCAATTTAATTTAATCAGTTTTACCTTATAAAAATTCAATTAAAGTTGAAATAGTATAGAATATAAATGATGAATATATATAATTTTCGGTTTATTCCCGCTGATGAAGCATTTTAAACAAAAACAGTACCATATAAAATAGATAATACTATCCTTAAAATTAATATAAACCATTTAATATTATATAACCCCATAACCACAATTAGCCAGATAAAAAATGATTAAACTCCCAAATACAGTATTTAGAGGACCTTTATTCACATTTTCTAAAATTATCAAAAAATAAAATATTGGTACAGGTATCAACGGTTCCCAGAGTTTCGCTATTACATATACCATGACATCTTAAATCCAGAAAGTACAAAACCAATTTATAAAGGGTAATTTAGGAAAAATAGTTCAAAGGTAAGACAAAAAACTTACCATTAATTACTACCTTTCCCAAAATTTCTCTTTGAAACTGCCATTCCACCAAGTATAGACAAAACTGCCGCCCATAATCCCGTTAAAGGCATACCTGTATTTTTCATAGGTACGGTACTTCTGTTAGTTACTTCTATTGCACCTGCAGAAGGTACAGAACTTTTATTCCCCTCTTTAAAATTTCTAAATGATGTTCGTAACTGCTGTACATTAATTATCGAACCAACATTATCATCTACAAGTGCTTCACCATAATTATCAGCAACAGTATCCCCTGAACCAGAAGCCACTGCTTCATCACCATAATTACTTCCTGAAACCAGATAATTATTTATAATAACTGTATTAACTGCTTTTGAAGCATTTACAGCATATTCACCATTGGTTATAACGCTGTTACTATCTACAATGTTATTTTCAGAGCTGTGGACTAAATACACACCTACATTCGTTGCAGGAATAGGATCACTGTGCTCATAGATGGTTTCAGGATCTGCATCAGCGTTCCCTTTTACTGAAACTTTATTTTTGCTAATAATGTTGTTATCAGACCCATACAAAGCAGTACCAATGCTGTAATTTCCAGTCCCTGTGAAATCATTTTCTACAAAACTATTGTTATCTGAATCCTCTAGTGTAGCGCCATAGTTAATATTAGATTCGGTGGTAAAATTATTTTCATTAATATTTGAATTAAAGCTTCCAATCATCACCAATCCATAAGCATAATCATCTGCACTGGTAACAACATCGTTATCGCTGACTGTTGTATTGTAACTGTACCACCCTAAATTGATACCATTGCTGTATCCCTTTCCAGTTGTAATGACGCTGTTTCTTGAGAAATTATTTCCAGTAGAAATAGAATCCATAGAAGACGGTTTAATACACTGGTATATTGTTAAACCATAAACATTGCCATTTCCAGTGGTTGTAACCATGTTATCTGTGATTTTATTGTCATTACTGTTGTAATATAAGTTAACGCCTGCAACAGAATTATTCTCAGCGGCAGTATTAATGGTATTCTGTAAAATACTGTTATTTTGAGAATTCCTTAAGTAAATACCCAATGTAGGAAATTCCAGATTAAAAACATCGCTTTCAGGAACGTTTCCAGTCGTTTGAATTTCATTTAATCTGATTTCATTACCACTGGATTCATCTAAAAAAATACCATGGGTAACCTTATCCCCGGTGGTGTTTATTTTATTTCCGAGGATTTTATTGTTATTAGCCTCATTCAAATAAATACCATAACTTTCCTCTTTCTGATTTGCAGAAATGGTGTTATTGGATATTTCACTGTTATTTGCACCCTCAAGAATTATTCCATTTTGATTGTCATTACTTATAACCAGACCAGTGACATTTGACCCGGATCCGCCTGATAAAATAGTTATAGTCCCGTTAACAAGTTTTCCTGTTTTACTAGTACTGGTCAAATTCAAAGGCCTGTCAATATACATATTTTTATTATTGATAGTGCCGTACAGGTCTAAAACATCACCAGCACGAATATTTGTATCATTGATATACCCTGACGCGTTGAAATACGTACCGTACGAATCATCAGTAATATTATAACTGGCCGCACCAACAGCATTAACCATAGTGAATGCTAACAACAAGCCCGTCAGCAAGAACATAAATTTAACTTCCTTCCGCATTATTTTATCCTCCATTTTATAAAATTATAAAAAAATGAATTTTTTATTTCCTCCAGGATAATGTAAATCCACCACCAACCATTAGAACCGCTAATACAAGACATTCCATAGGTAAACCCGTTTTTTGCAGGGGTAAACTATCAGTTAATGCCGCAGCTGAATGAACACCAATCACGCCCCTACTTGTTGGTTTAATATTTACGTTGTTATCCCCTTTAGTTTCAGTATTGTTATTTACAACGATATGTACAACTCTTGAATCAGTCAGATTACCATCAGACACAGTAAAAATAACCTGATATGAACCAGATTGAGCATAAGTTGGAGTCCATGTAAACACGCCGGTAACCTGATTAAAGTTCGCACCGTGCGGTAAGTTGGTTACAGTGTAAATTAAATTATCACCATCAGGATCATTGGCATTAACAGTAAACTGCAGCTGTTTATTTTCATTAATTACCTTATCA
This sequence comes from Methanobacterium veterum, assembly GCF_000745485.1. Classification (NCBI taxonomy): domain Archaea; kingdom Methanobacteriati; phylum Methanobacteriota; class Methanobacteria; order Methanobacteriales; family Methanobacteriaceae; genus Methanobacterium; species Methanobacterium veterum. The sequence continues at coordinate 132,422 of NZ_JQJK01000009.1, read as the reverse complement.
GTTATATCATCAAATACAGGGGCCTTATTATCAGTGATTGAAATATATTCTGCCTTTATTATTTCATCATAGCCCATGGTGTTGGTTACCACAAGTTTTACTGTGTACAATCCAGGCACTGCGTAAATATGTGAGGGATTCTTTTGGGTTGACGTTCCTCCATCACCAAAGTACCATGTCCAACCAGTTACATTCCCAATAGATTGGTCAGTAAACTGCACAGTCAAAGGTGCATTGCCCTTGATAGTGTTAACTTTAAAATCAGCACTGAGCATCTCACCATAGTTACTGTTGACAATACCCTCTGAAGCTACAGCATCGTTGCCACTTTTATTACCATTATCTGAAATCAGATAATTGTTTATAACAACGTTACCGCATGACCCTGTATCATTAACCGTATAAAGTCCCACATTATTGATTTTATTAAAAGAAATTGTATTGTTCCCTGAATTTGACATCAGATAAATTCCTGCATTCCCCCAGGGGATAATATCATCATGGTAGCATGAATCTGATGCATTTTCACTGTTTTCTACCGTGAAAATTTTGTTTTTAGTGATGTTATTTTGAGAAGACCTGTATCCTGCTATACCATAACTGAATTTTCCTGCTGCAGCCAGTTCATTTCCTTCAATAAGATTACCATTAGATGCAAATAATTCGATGATATAATTAGCCACGGCGGTTGTACTAACCTTATTTTTAATAAGTTTACTTTCCTTAGAAGCCTCTAAGGTAATTCCATAGCTGTAAATATATGAAGATACATTGATATTATTCCCCTTTAATGTAGTGTTTAAACTGTTAGGGCCTGCTATAAAACCTGTAGCAAAATAACTGCCATTCACACTGATATTATTATATGAAAATACATTATTTTCCGCTGAATTATCTTTAGTACCACTTACAGAGCCTAATACTCCTAATCCATAGGAATAAGGATTTTTTCCATTCACCGCGATATTATTATTGATAACTTCATTGTTATGGCTGTCATAATAGATATCTATGCCCACCATACTGTTCATACAATTCTTGTTGGGCATCACCGGCGTAGAAAATCCAGACTTCAAAATTACGTCGTTGCCCGCAATCCTGTTATCTGAGGAGAACAATAAAAGAATACCATACGTAGGGAATATTTCCTTTATATCACCTATATCCTTATTAACAAGTATAGAAGAAGTATAGGGCAATAAAATACTTGTACCTAAAACTTTGACTTTATTTGACTTTATTTCATTGTTGTAAGACTCATATAACAGCATGCCGTAGGTAATGTAATTTCCTGTCGCGGTTACATCGTTGCCTGTAATCCTGTTATTTTTAGAATCATGCAAATATATGGCATAACTTTCAGATTCTTGATTGACAACAACTGTATTGTTTTTTATGGTGTTATTTTCTGATTCATAGATAATTATACCATTCTGATTATCATTTTTTATCTTTATATTGGAAATATTGGTTCCAGAGCCATTTTCTATAATCTTAATGGTTCCGTTGTACAGTACCGCGCCATAACCGATTATATTCACAGGAATATCGATGGTCATATTCTTACTGTAAAAATTTCCGTATAATTTTAAAGTATCGCCTGCATTTACAGCATCATTTTTCAACAATCCATGATTATCAAAGTAGTAGCTGTATTCAGCATCAGTTAGGTCCACAGTTTTAGTAACATGTAACTGTTTTGAACTGTAACTATTGAGAGTTTTACCCATAGAATAAGCAGTTGCAGAACCTGTGCTCTGATTACCCATAACAGTTTCATTTGTTGAATTTACAGCCGAAACTGAACTGCACAATATTATTCCAAGAATTAAACTACATATTAACAGCATAGCTTGTTTTTTAATAATTTCTCACCTCCAGTTAGTTTTAATAAATATCTCTTTATTCAAGTATAGCTTAATAAAATTCAAATATAACTGATATTTAATACTACCGATTTTTTAAAGTATACTTTAAAAAAATTAAAGTAAATTTTAAATAGTAAATAAACTAATTGGTTATTGCGTTGAAAAATAAACTAAAAAGACATCAAAGTCTAGCATAAATTCTTTATTCGCTGATAATGTATCTTTGTATGTCTCTATTCGGATCTGGGTTAAACCAGCTCCTATCCCCACTTTATAAAAGATTGAATTAATATACTGTACTTAATTAAAATTAAACCAAATAATCAAGATAATATTATTTTGGAAATAGATTATTCCTTTTTTATAACACATCAAAATCAATTCATTAAAATTGCAAAATTTAAATAAAAAGAACGGGGATTTGAAACAGGTCCTCCATTAAATGATAAGATTCGGTTATACTATTTAATTTAATCAATAGAATTAGTAAAATTAGCCATATTTAAGTTTAATTATTATTTTTTCGCACATGCACATTGCAATTTGGCTGACAATTACAATGTGCATGAAACTTCTTATAAAAGGAAATTAAGAGGTCTAACTGATAATATATTGTTATAGATGACAGCGAACACCTCTTTAACGTAATAATAGATATACTTAATATAAATACTGGAATCTCATTTTATCTAGTGGTGAGATAGTAGAATTTTAAATCTACAGGAGATTCCAGCATTGATTTATTACGTATTGGGATTTACTATAGATCTCATTAACTATTTAAATATTTCCATTTTTGTTGAATAAATATCAAGTAAATTTGAAATATAATGTTTTATAAAAGAGTTCTAAGGTACTAAATTTGAGGGCAAATAGAAGGTGATTATCATAACAAAAATTAAGTTTAACGTTACTTTAGGGCTTGAAAATAGTAATTGGGATTTATTTTGCATAGAAAAAGAATTAGAATTGGATTTTATTCCAGATATAGAAGATATAATAGAAGATAATGGACTCCATTTTAAGATAGAAAGTAGAAAATTCAATATTCTAGAGAGATATGTAACTATTTACCTAAAAGATTACACATTAATAAATGATACTGTTAAAAAAGACGTTTTAAAACGTATGGAAGATTCAGGATGGTATTACAGAGACCCTGCAGCTTATAAACTTTTAGAATTATAATCTTTATTTTTTTAAGCTGTATAAATAGTTCTTGTACAAAATATTCCCCAAAAAAGTCATTAAATTTTTCATTTAAGTAAATTAAATTGATTATATAAAAACATAAAAATGGTACAACCCCAAATCTTAAAATTAGACAAATGCAGAGCAAATATATAATTAAAAAGTAGATCTTTTAAAATTACCCATACATGCCATGCAACCCATTATAGATAGTAGTGACATTGCTACGGCAGTAGAATGAAACTATCATGTTAAAAAAATCTGCCCCAATCTCCCAATAGTCTTTAAAAACTCACTGTTATCTATGAATTTTCGCGAATAATCTACATGCCATCAATTACAAAATAACAACTTTATCCCCAAGAATCATTGAAATATCCATAATTTAGTATATTTTTAGACTCTTCATGTGTCAAAACGGACTATTAAACCGGTAATCTAGAAAGATCATATTTATCCGATGGTACGAAAACCCCAGTTTTTAGTTCATTTTTCAGTTTTACCCAAAGTTAAAATCATTTTCGCTCATGCCCAGAATGTTGTGTAAATAATATCGCTTCATTTTCGTGTGTCTGGTTAAATAAATTGTATTTTTTTTAAGATAAATCCCATACAATCAATTAAAACTACAATTTAACATAAATTATAACTCACGCACAGGATCATAGACATGTAAAAATCGCAGATTTTTACGGTCACAAAAACCGAAGTTTTTGTGAACATGAGCGATCATTTTTTAAAATCTTCTACAGTATATTGAATACCTTCCTCATCCAGTTCCCTTGTTATACTTTTAGTCATGTTACCCACAGCCAAAACAAGCACGTTTAAACCTTTTTTTGCTGCAGCTACAGTGGCATAAGGAGTTGCAAACTCAAAATCTGGAGAAATTCCCATTTTTTGCGTAACTGCCCTTGAAATTGTTCCCATTATACCCACCCTGTCAAATCCTTTCTGGTGGATTTTCTGTATTTTAGGGATGTCAGATGCCCTTGACCCTCCCTGAATTATAGTAGGAAGTTTGATTACAGTTACAGTACCATTTTTAAGCTCTATAATACCATTTAATCTGCTTAAAGCCACATCTTCTCCTTTTAAAGCGTCTTTAAGCACTTCTGCTGAAGCAGACGTTTTTTCATTTGTGGCATATAAAATTCCATTTTCCATTTTAAGCCATACATTCTGACCAGATTTCAGCTCTTCTTTTGCTATTGCTGGCCATATTGACTTATAGGTATTCATAGTTTCTACCACTTCATCAGCATACTTCCTGAGGTCAACAGCTTCCTTTTTTAGTTTTTCAATTCCCTTTTTTGTAATGTGGTATCTTGCAGTCCCTTCCCTTATCTCTACAAAACCATCGTCAGTCAAGCTTTTAATATTTTCAGAAACAGCTTGTATGGTTATTCCAAGTTTTTCAGCTATATCCTTTTGTCTTAGATGAATCTGTTGTTTGGCTATCTCTGCAAGGATTTGAAACCTTGTAAGCTCACCTTTATTCTTGAAAACTTTCATTTATTCACCAATTATAATTTAAACTTTAAATTCAATTAAAAATGTTATAATAGACCTGTTCATTAGAATTGTGCATCATGGAAATAATTTTCAATAGAATATATAGTACCCTCATATAACTAATTAGCCCTTTAGATTTTCTCACTAGAAAACCCACTATGCTTTTATTTTCATGTGTTTTGGGCTGTGTTTATAATGTTGTTTCTAAAAATGACAAATATCTAAATAAACACATAAACCTAAAATTAAAACCATTTTCTTAAAAAGAAAAATCTAAGGGGTTAACTACTTTATTGACTATCTGAATCTGTACAATGCAGCTGCTCTATTGATTTGGTTTACTCTGTACAATGAGTCCAGTCTTATATCTTTCCAAATTTTTGAGTATTTTTTAGGTATGCTGAAGTATATTCTTACAGTAGTTGATTGGCCGGGTTTTAACGCCTTTAAGTTAGCGCTTTTAGTGTATTTTTTAAGTTTAGGATATACTGTACCATATTTGTTTGGTTTTTCATACCAAATCTTTATTTTAGTGGCTTTAGAAGATGTAGATCCTAAGTTTGTAACTTTAACATCTAAATAATTAATATTTCCTTTCTTATAATCTTTATAATTAGTACAACCATAATTAAGTTTGCTTAATGCAAGTTGTGGTTTATCGGTTACATAAATCAAGTATTCCTTAGTTGCTCCATTGATACTTCCATTAAAAGTCATATTCCCCCATGAAACTTTGCTGAAAGTTGCGTTAAAGCTTACAGTAAGTTTATACCAACCAGATTTAGTGTATGTATGAGTTATCCAACCATTACTTTTTGTTTTAGTACCATCACCAAAATTTATACATGCATCTTTAATTTTAACACCAGACATATTAGATAACAAAGCTTGAGAATTTACTGATGCAATATATTTAATTTTTTTATTTTTACTTGCCTGGAAAGTGTAATTTTCATATTTTTTGTATTTTTTAGGAATCTTACTTTTTTCTATAGAATAAATTATTCCATTAACACCCAACTGCGCATATCCATTACTAGCATTATCTCCATCATTTGTAACAGTAATTTGATTCGATCCTATATTAAGCCCTGCAGAGCTAGCAGATATTGAACAAAACATAAAAAATACAGCTATTATCAAAAAAAATCCTATTTTAGTCCTATTCCTATTCAAATTTATTAGCCTCCTCTAATAATTAAATAAAAAAAACAATTTAACCATTTTTTAACACTTATTTTAATCAAAAAGCTAAATTAAACCATTAATACCAATAAGGTTTTACATTAATAGTTTAATTAGATGTTTCTGGGTAAAAATGAAGATTTATTTAGTTTACAAAGGGAACCTGATTATTGTGATGATCTAAATCGTGCATCAGTTAAATAAGTTCCCATTACAAACTTTTTGGATGTTATTTTACTATTTCCAATACAATGACTCAATTGTATATAGAATATGTTTATATATAAATATTTCCATTTTACTTGAAATATTATAAAGTAAAATTGAATTATGTTAATTAAAGCTCAATCTTTTAAGTAACACTGTTTTTTTCAAATTTTTAGGTGATAAATCCTAAAAAAAGAAAATATGGTTTTTATTTTCCTGTTTTGAACTTGAAAGTATATGCTTTAGCCATTTTATTGCCTGCAGTGTCTTTTACAGCATATGCTGGGATGTAAACCTGGTACCAGGTATTTGCTGATCTTTTGCTGGTAGTTTTAAGGTACAAAATGTTTCCCTTAATTACTTTGCTAACTGCAACTTTTTTCCCAGTTTTAAGGTTCTTAATATACACTTTAGACCAGTTAATGCTTGATTTAACACTTTCACTGAACTTAACCGTAATAGTACCTGTTCTTGAAACTTTCCCTGCCTTATTTTTAGGACTGGTTAAACTAACCTTAGGCGCAGCCCTATCAATAACATACTTAACAGTGTACACTGGAGACTTATTACCTGCCTTATCCACTGCAAAAAACTTCAAAGTATGCGTTGAAGCCATATTAATCGGCTTAGTGTACCTTGCATTTGAAGTGGTTGGCGTTTTACCATTCAAAGTATAATAAATACTTCCAGACTCACTCATTGAAAGAGCAACACTCTTACTAACGTTATACGTTCCCGCCTTAACACTAGCACTAGCTTTAGGAGCAGTCTTATCAATAACATACTTTACAGTGTACACTGGAGACTTGTTACCTGCTTTATCCACCGCTAAAAACTTCAAAGTACAAGTAGAACCAACACTGAACGGGCCAGAATACTTAGTACTGCCAGTAGTAGGAGTACTACCATCCAAAGTATAATAAATACTTCCAGACTCACTCATTGAAAGAGCAACACTCTTACTAACATTATACGTTCCACCTGAAACATTAACACTACCAGTAGGCGCCTTAGTGTCAATAATATAAGTTTTTGTAACCACATCCGAAACTTCACCATCCAAATTAACAGCAATAAACCTCAAAGTAGTAGTTCCTTCATTACTAACGCTTATTGACCCAGTATACAACGTACTACTTGCAGTCGGAGTACTACCATCCAAAGTATAATAAATTTTAGGATTAGGATCCTTATTATCTACAGCAGCTAAATGCACAATTATCCCCTTATTAAAAGAGCCACTCCCAACATCCGCCGAAGGCAACAGTTTACCAGAATTACCAGAAACCACATCACCAGAAGCAGAAGCCACAGCATCATTACCCCGTTTGCCATTTGAATTCATATAATTACCCTTAACGGTGGTACTGGTGCCGCCAGTTGAGTCTATGGCATAGGGGCTGGTGGTGATTATTTCATTATTGTTTATTGTAGTGTTAGTGGGGCATTTGCTTGAGGACTGTTTTTTTAACAGGACCCCCGTACTATTTGAGTTTATGATATTCCGGGAGATATTAATGCCACTGGTTCCACCGTATATGTAGATACTTTCTTTACTTGTATCAGCTGTTGTGATTTTATTTTCTGTGATGTTACTGTTTCCTGTTACGTAAATTCCATATCCCCCGTAGAACATGTTGACAATGTTATCAGTTACTGTACAGTTGGAGCCTGTTGTGATGCCGCTGTTGCTTTGATTAGTGTAATCAGCAGTTTTATCATCTTTATAACCATATATAGTGTTTCCCGATATTACAGAGTCACCCGATGCGAAAATACCGCAATACGTCGCGTAAATAGTGTTTCCAGTTATGGTATTACCCCCAGATTCAGATGAGATGCCCCGGTAGGCTCCTTTACCATAGTTTCCTGCCGTTAAGTTGGAAACTGTGATGGTGTTGTTCCTTGCTATATTGTAGGACCCCATCATCTGGATAGCATAACACCAGGAAGTGTCCACGCCTATGCATGTGTTGTCTGTGATGTTGTTATAGTAGCATAATCCACCGCCAGAACCATATATGGATAGGTAGATGCAGTTAGAAACGCTGGATATGATGTAATTATTTTTGATGTTGTTGTAGTTGCTGTTTCCCAGGATGATTGGTGAGTGTGTCCATCCAACTGTTGTTTCGAATTCTGACAAATTATTTTCCAGGATATTATTGCAGTTGGATCCTGTTAATGCAATACCATGACCTGAAGATCCATCACACTGTATGGTGTTCCCTTTTATTGTGTTGTTCTGCGTATCCTTAAGGAATATTCCCATCACTCCATCTCGAGTATTGTTAATCCTTAAACCAGTTACATTCGAACCTGAACCACCTGACAGAATGTTGATGGTTCCATTGATGATCTTCCCCGTTTTACTACTGCTGGTTATATTCAAAGGACGGTCAATATACATGTTCTTATCATAGATAGTACCATACACGTCTAAAACATCACCCGCCTTAATATTCGCACCTTTAATGTACCCCGATTCATTGAAATAGTTACTATATGAATCAGCACTAATGTTATAAACATTAGCCGCGCTGGTAACATTGATACTGGCAAATGATAACAGCAGTATAACAGTTACCATGACCATTTTTACTTCCTTTCTCATTTTCTCCCTCCTTTAAAAGTTTTCTTTAAATTTAATTTGTAAAATGCCTATTATCTAATAGAAATGGATAGTATGCGCCCCTTACCAAACAAATTTAAAACCCCTTTCATCAATCATTAATTAAATCAAGTGAATTATATTTTAAGCTTCTTAAATTATGGCATTTGAGAATCAGTAAAAATAAAAAGACTAAATTAATCAATCCATTTATTCTACATCTTTTAAAGTTATACTGCCCTGTAAAAAGTTCTTTACCATCCCGTTTACAATGTGGCATAAAAATTATTGCTGGAAAATACTGCTTTAGGAATATTATCAACCTGAACTGTCCCACCAAACAGTATTACGCATCTTTTTAGAATATTCAGCCGTAAAATGTCAGGAGTTGCCATGACCATAGAAACCATTTTCCTGCAATTTTTTAATTTATATGTAATGTAACTTCAACACCCTTTTTTAGGCCCCGCTAAATAAAATGCCAGGTTTAGGAAGTAATGTACATTATTCAAGTATACTTGAATTTTATTCAATTATAAGTGATATTTAATATTATCTATTTTTTTTCAAGCCCATTTCAAAAAAGTTAAAGTAAAATTCAAATATGAAATAAAAACATCCATTGTTGTTGTAAAAATAGATAATAAAAAAGACATCGAAATATGGCCCACTGTAAATATCCTTATTCCTTAAAAAGAGATGTATATTTAATAAATATAAAATTAAATCATGCTCTTACCTATTATGAGAAAAATAAGTGATTGAAGATGTATCCATTTTAGAATAAAGATTTAAATTAAGTCTTTAATGATAAATAAAATTTTAAAAATAGATGAATCATCTGGACACTTTGGAACTCCTGCTTTCAAAACAACCTAACATTACTAGTCTTTAATCTTAAATTCTGCTATTTTTTGTTTTATTTCGTCTTTTGTTAAATTTAATGTTATAAATTCTCTGATATCATCAATATCCCCCGGATATATCGCAAAATAATCATTTTTATATCTTCCACGTACACGTGTAGCCTCTACAACAACTTTAAATGTCAAATTATTATCAAAATTAATGTATAAATCCTTAACCTGACCTATAGGTATCGCATCGGCAGATCCAACATAGATATCCCGAAAATCCTTGAAAAAATAGCGTCCATATTTAGAATTTCTCAATTCCAGATCAGCATCATAATCAATATCACCCTTAGAACATTTTAAGTGAATATAATTGTCTATTTCACCCAAATCTTCCAAATTCACAGTGAAATATTTTTTACTGAAAAATCCGCCAGTTAAAACGAGAATATTTTCAATCTTAAATTCATCCAGATTAATTCTTAGATCAGACACTTTACCTATCTCAATACTATTCTTATCCAGAACTTTCATTCCTTTAAGTTTTTTAGCATTCATTCCAAAACCACCCATTAATTTCATATTATAAAAATAATGGCGCGATTAGTTCATAGTTGCACCATTCATATCCATTTAATAAACTATTTTCTACTATAATTTATTCTAATCCTTTAAACTATGACTAAAACATTTTAATATTTAACTGCAAATTTTTAAAAAATTAAAAATTTAATTCTTTGAGCCACAATTACAACAAACCACACCAACAATAGCAATATGATTATTTCATAATGACGCCCAAAACTCTTCCTTTGAATATACACATACATAACTGAAATCCACCCTACAAAAATTAATACAAAGAAAAATGGAGCAAAATAAAAATCAGAATTTAAAACATTAAAAACAACTGCAGAAAAAATTAATACTAATATGAATATATAAGCTAAAATTAAGGTAAATAACCTGACGTAATGATTTTTTTTATCTGAAAAATTATACTTAAACAAAATTATCTCCCCTTATATATAAACTGCTTCATCCCACTTTTGATAACCATTTGAACCCACAGGAACCTCTATATAATAAATAGTATGATCTTCTGGATTTAAATATGCTACAACTTTACAATCAGAAGGATGGTAAGCACAATTCTTCCAATATTCTTGAGGTATTTCCTTATTTCTTATATAAACTACAAATTGACCTTCGACATACATGGCAGACCCAGCTAACATAACTGTACCGCCCAAAGGACCTGCCTTTGATAATATCATTTCTCCAAGAGATCCTGAATTAACTAAACTCATAACTCCTCCAAATCCTGCACTCAATACGGAAAATAAATTAGAACCTGCCCCACTTAAGCTATTTATCCAACTTGAAATTGACCAGTGAGCTGCTAGTTAATTGATCATGGTAACAATAAGCATTAACTTGAGATATTGCACCTTTATACACGAAACCATTGGATTCAGTTAAGTCCCATACTAAACCTGAATCTGAATCAATAATTATCTGAGAATCAGGACTACCATTTAACATTATAGTCACCATGCTACCATTCCTAATCATATCAAAAGTTTCACCATTTAAAATACCAGACATAATCCCTGCAACTGTTGAACTAACTGACAAACCAGTAGCCCCTACAGCAGCATGCTCCACTTCAGAGAGGAGAAATGAACACGCAAATCTAAAATTTTTTATATTATCCACAGCACCATTAACACTCATACCCATCGCAGGATCCTGACAATGCACATAACCTGTACCATACATATTCACACCACTCATAACCACTGTTGGAGGGGTTCTACTCCATGTCACATTCAACTGAGAAGCCATTTCATCTGCTAATTTGTCACTGAGCCATAAAGTGGTTAATGCTGTCATGAATGTTCCGTAAGCTGCTTTTGTGGCGCCTGTGGGATATGTGGAGTTTCGGTTTAGCCAGGATTGTACTGTATTGTCAGTTATTTTGTTTGTGGCGATTGCAAAGCTTTGTATAATTTCAAATCCTGCATCTGGCCCATTTCTGTAATATATAGTTTCATTTCGAGTTGAAGATCCTCCGGGATAAGTTAAAGTCATTTGAATATTATCATTGGGAACACTCCTGTAATTCATGAAATATTTTGTTAAAACAGTATTTCCATTCACCAAAACCTTTAATGACTCAGCACCAACTATACCAGCTTCATTATACACAACACTTACCCATGTAACCGGGCTCGTCAAATTGATCTCATATGCAAAATTTAACTGTTGATTCGTATAATAATCAAGTGCAGTACTATTAATAGTCAAAATAGCACGGGCAGGTGTCTTAATAACCAATGTAGAAACATTTTGATTATCAAGTTTAACTATTACATTCGCCCCAATTGACTGAAGATTACTCAAAACTGCTGCTGCTTTACCATTTCTAGTGTAAGGGGAGTTGATTATAGTTCCTGATGTTGCAGTGAAATCTACAGGTATACCATCTGGAACATGGCCCTGTGAAGAAGTGTCATTACCAGCACTATTATGAGTTAAATCTGCAGTTATTGTAGAATTATTATTAGTACTTGCAGGATTAGCAGCTACATTCAAAATTAACCATGGATTACAAGTTATTTTTCCAGTTCCTCCATAATCGTAAATGTTGCTTGAATTGGTTGCTGGATCCATATTTAAACCCCACCAATTATTAGTAGCATTTACAGTTCCATTTCCCTCATTAAAAATTCCATATGCATCATTTCCCAATATTCTATTGAAGTTAATGTTAGCTGATGAATAAACAATGTAAATTCCACCATATTGTCTAAACCCATTATTTTCTATATTATTTCCAGATATTAAGTTATTGATTGAATAAAGAATCTCTATTCCGGCAGCATGATTATTTGTTATGTTGTTTCCGACTATGGTGTTATTATTTGAAGTATCCATATAAATTCCTGGAATTCCACAGTTAGATATATTATTGTTTGAAATATGATTGTTATTTGCACTCACAAAAGAAATTCCAGCTCCATTAACCGTGTTTCCTGTGATAAAACAATCGTTAGCAGAATTTAAGGCAAGTTTATTTAATGTTAAGTTTTGTATTGTTGAACCACTTCCAGTTGAAGCAATTGTAACAGACTTAACAGTGACATTTGCTCCAGAAACTGACCTAATGATAAGTTTTTTATTAACAACTACATTTTCTGTATAGGTTCCATTCTTAATATTTATAGTATCTCCATCAGAAGTTGAAGAATCATCAATAGCAGATTGGATAGTAGAATAACTTTTTCCCGTGTTAACATTTATAATTGGAAGGTTTAAAATGTAATTTTGGGTTTGAATCGCGGCCTGATTACCTGCATTATCCACTGCTATAAACTTCAAAGTAGTAGTACTAACAATATTAATAGAGCCAACATATTTTGTACTAGAAGTCGTAGGTGTACTACCATTGGTTGTGTAATAAATCACAGGATTTGAATCAAAATTATCACTGGCAGTTAAAATTACAGTTTTTGTAGTGTTGTAAGCTCCACCTGCAAGATTTGCAGTTACAGTTGGTGCAGTAAGGTCAATTGCATATGTTATAGTTTGATTTAAGCACATATTACCTGCATTATCACGGGCATAAAACTTAAGGTTTGTTATTCCCTGATTAAGGTTCAAAGTAATAGTTTTAGCATGACTATTCCATGTTGCACCGTTATTTAAACTATAATAAAGGATAGGATCCATACCACTGTCGTCACTGGCTGTTAAAGTTACTGTTTTTGTGGTGTTGTAAACTCCACCAGCAAGACTTGCAGTCACAGTTGGCGGCGTATGATCATTGATAGGGATTAATACACTTTGCCCATCCACAGTAACTGTAATAGTTCCAATTCCTGAAGTATATGTTGCATTGGCCTTTCCATTTCTAGTATTAACAGTAGCCATAATTGTATGTGCCCTTGTGAAGTAGTTTACCGGAATATCATCAGGAACATGCCCCTGTGAAGAAGTATCATTACCTGCACTATTATGAGTTAAATCTGCAGTCACTATAGGATTACTCTCTTCATAGTTTACATTTGTACTTAAAACAATCCAAGGAGCATATGTAATTATTCCCACAATATTGTAAATGTTGCTTGAATTGAGTGTGGGATCATTATTTGAACCCCACCAATTATTAGTAGCATTTATAATTCCCCCATAATTCAAAAGTCCATCTTCCATGTTTCCATATATTCTGTTGAAGTTGATGTTAGCTGATGAGGAAGAAAGGTAAATTCCACATCCATCCCATCCACCATTATTATTATTATTTGCTATATTATTTCCAGATATTACATTATTGTTTGAATTATAGATTGCTATTCCAACATTCCCACTAGTTATATTGTTTTTGGCTATGAGGTTATTATCTGAAGTATCCCCATAAATTCCACAATCATTGCATTTAAATTATTTCCAAACACAGTATTATTCTTTGAGTCTTGAAATTGAACCCCAATATAATTGTTGCTTATATTATTTCCAGAAATAGTACATTTACTACATTGATCCACCAATATTCCCGCAGAAGGACTTGTAACTCCTTTTATAGTGAAACCTTTAATTACTGAGCCATTTCCATTAGAAGTTACCCTAACAGTTGGAAGTGAAGAATCCAACGTTCGAATAGCTACTAATCCTCCGCTTTTAGCCTGCAATGTTAACTTTTTATTGATAACAATATTTTCATTATAAGTATAAGCAGAGCCATTATTATCATTAACTGTAATCGTATCATTAGAAGAAGCATTATCTATAACTGACTGAATACTTCCGCCAGGATTAACAGTCAAATTAGCGGCTGAAACAGTGCCCACACTCAAAAAACATAAGACTAAAATCAAAAATACCCCTTTCAACTTCATCTACAATCAATCCCCTTTCATATTAATACAAATAGGTATTAACATCTATTATTTATACTTTTCCATTTTAGTTGAATAAAAGTAAAATAAACTTGAAAAAGTAAAAAATAACAACACAAAAAACAACCATAAAAACTAATAGCAAAAAACAAAAAATTAAACTCATATAATATATTTAAATTACATTTAAAGTCATAAATAATTAAAATAATCAAAAAAAAGCATCAATAACATATTATTTTTAAATCAAAATATAATAAAACTTTAAATACATAAAATCAAATTTTAATTATTATTTTTTAAAATATAAATGATATTATCAGACAAAATGAAAGGAAAGTAATCATTATAATACTGACCAATTTAAATTGCTTTATTTTATTCTTATTTTCAAATATAACCTGTTTAAATGTGTCTAAAATAGCACCGCACCCACTACAGAACTTATTGCTATCCTCATTTTCCTTTCCACATTCAGAACATAAAATCATAAATACCACACACTCAATTCCACAAATTGCATTTTCAATCAGTATCTTCCTAAATTAAAAACCTCTAAATTAAGACTTTAAATAAATAGTCTTTCCAAACCAAGTACTAATGTTTCCTTTTTTTAAAATTATTACATAATAAATTCCCAAAAAGTAAGGAAAATATTAAATTATTCACCTTAAATGACTTAAAAGTTCATGGAGTTAATATTGCACATTTCCAAGGGTATCCTGCTCCATAATACTCCCAATTCCTTTTCCTATGGAATATCCAATTTTAGTAGACACTCCGCTTAAAGCATCATTAAATGATTGGGTAGAAGTCATTGTAACAACATTGTAATGGCCCCTAATTCCACCTAATTTCGCTGCAATGTCTAAAGCTTGGTCTTTACCGCCTGTTTCGTCTATAAGTTTAAGTTCTTTGGCCTGTTTTCCAGTATATATCTTCCCTTCTGCAATGCTCTTCACATATTCCCTGCTTAAATTCCGGTTTTCTGCAACCATGCCAATAAAATTGTCATAATTTTCATTTACCATAGTTTGAAGCATGCTTCTTTCCTGTGAAGTTAAATTCCTGTAATCAGCGCCCATATCCTTGTACTTTCCGCCCTTTATCACATATTTGGTAATCCCAATTTTCTTGTACAGATCAGAGAAGTTGGTTAAATCAAGTATCACGCCGATACTGCCAACCCACGAAGAATTACTTGCAACGATTTTATCAGCAGAAGAAGCCGCAAGGTACGCTCCAGATGCTCCAGTATCACTAATCCATGCAACCACCGGCTTTTTACAGTTTTTAACTGCATTCATGATCTCTTCGCTTGCAACCGGAGTTCCTCCAGGGCTATTAATATCCAAAAGAACCGCACCTACAGAACTATCATTTTCAGCTGCCTCAATCTCACTTTTAATCACTTCAGGATTTACAACACCTCCACTTCCATCTGAAGACCCATACCCAATTTCCCCATGAATAGGTATAACCGCTATCGTACCTCCAGATGAAAAGCCTATGATGGCCACTATACTTAAAAAAACAGCCACCAGTAAAAGTCCACCTATAATTATCAACAGTATTTTACCATTTTTATCCATATTAACCACTTATTAATCTAATTTTTTTATGTATAACTGAATCAAACAGTTAATTCTACCGTGTTAGTAAAAAATCATATTAAACAGCCTATATTCTTATATAATCATTATATATCCTGTTTTAACCATTTAAACACAGTATTTAAACTTATAAATAAAATATCTCCTTTATCAAGTATACTTGAATTTTATTCAATTATAAGTGATATTTAATATTATCTATTTTTTTCAAGCCCATTTCAAAAAAATTAAAGTAAATTACATCCTATTACCACAGAACAGTTAATTCATAATAAAAAATTCCACAAAAACCCTCAAAAACTTAGTAAACTACAGGTAAAATACAAAAAAAAGCTTGTTAAAAAAAATAAAAAAAAGGAAAATTTATTTTTTAGACTGTTTCAACAGGTTTAAAATATCTGATTTGAAGTAACCAGCACCGAGTAGACATAAAATTGATACTACCCCTATGATAGCCAGTGCAGGAACTCCTGAAGATCCTGATGCACCGCTAGAAGCTGCTGTAGATACTTCATAGGCATTTTTACTGCCGGAAGCTACTGAAGTACTGCTGCTGCTTGAAGCACTTTTAGTTGCAGCTGTAACCGCTGCTGCCCCAACACTGCCCACACCGCTTCCAGAAGAACCAACACTGCCGCTGCCTTTACCTGTACTAGATTGACCTTTACCAGAATTTTCATTCTGTGAATTTGCCCCTTTAGAGTCTACAGTTAAAGTTTGACTAGTAGCCTTATTCATCATATCCGCGAACTGTTTAAGCTGAGCCGTGCTCAATGAAGAGCTCATAACCACAAAATTGCTGAAGTCAATATTAGCACACGTGTGGTGGCAGCAGGTAACACCATACTGATTAGCGTAATTAATATACTGATTAGCCAGTTCAGTTAAGGTAGCCTTGTCAGCGCTCCACATGTTTCTCCGGTTTGCCTCAAGCATCCATCCCAGTATAGATGTGTATGCGTAGGGGTTAGATTTGAGCAGTGCACTGCGGACATCAGGATTGGTCATGTAATCTTTGGCCAGGGTTTCATACATCCAATCCTTAACTACGTTGGACTGCACTGCATCCCAGGCGAACATGTTACCTATCTCCTTTACAATTTCATGGGCACCCGAAAATCCCTCGTTAAGCATTCCCTCTTTCCACTTAGGATTTGCAAGTCTGGTTCGGAACTCAGTGGCTAAAAAGTTATCCAGTGTCTCTATCTTTGGATTTGAACGCGTGTTGGCAATGTAAACACTGACATCATTTCCAGAAAGGCTTTTTACAGCCATTGAAAGACCGCCCAGGTACTGGTAAACATCGTCATTGTCTAAAACTCCATAATTGTTGTCCCTCACCTGTACAGTTGCCTGTACATTTTTCAGCTGATCCTTGAAGGCCTGAAGTCCCTGTAAACCATAAGTGCCTGCACCATAGATGTAGGACATCCTTGAGAGGTATGTGTCCACGAGATCAGATTGATCCTTCCACTTGGACGTGGATGGTACCTGTGCTGCAACTCCAGTTCCATAACTTCCAGGCGCTTCTCCGAATATCCTGGCCCCTGCCAGGATATCTGCATCTTTAGAGCTCATACCACTGTTCACATACTTGTTGTAGTTGTTCTGGTAGTGCTTCTTAACGAAGTTGTTGCTGGTGCTTTCAGACAGGTTTGCAACCTGACGGAATGCCTTGTCCAGAATGTCTATGGTGTAAGGGAATGTATCCCTGAAGAGACCGCTTATTGTTACAACCACATCAACACGGGGCCTCTGGAGTTCACTCAATGGAGTTACCTTAACACCTACAAATCTTCCAGACTTCCATTCCGGTTCCAGGCCCATGTACCTGAGTATCATAGCTATGGTCTGGCCGTTAGTACGCATGGTTTCAGTTGACCAGAGAACAACTCCCACTGTTTCAGGGTAACGTCCATTTTTCTTGTAGTAATCTTTTAGCATGTCATCAGCCATTTTCTTACCTATCTCCCAAGCTGTTGTATCTGGAGCTGATCTTGGGTCAAAGGAATAGAAATTGGAACCTGTTGGGAGCACATCTGGCTTACGAATTGGATCACCACCCAAAGAGGGAGATACAAATTCTCCATTTAAAGCTGCAAGTAATGATTCCATTTCATAGTTTTGAGAGAGTGCAGCCCTTATATTTGCCCGGAACTCAGCATTATTCCTATTTGCGGGGTCAAAGCTCACTATAGATTCAACCATCTGATCTAGAATCGTGCCGTTCAAGGCAACTCCAAATGTGTGGAGCCCATAAGGCATGAGTGTTGCTGCAAGATCCTCTAAATGGTGTTCAATTTCGTTTTTAATGGTTTCAAAGTCTGCAATGTTCATATTGAGATCAATATCCTGATCCAGATTCATTTTAGTTACAAGTGCTCTGATCTGTTTCTCCAGAACTGTTTTACGTTCACTGTCGCTTGTGCTGTCGTAACTGTTTATCAAGTCTTGAAGAGTCGAAAGATCTCCGTATAACCCTGAACTTATAAGTGGGGCTGTTAAGTGATCAATTATCACTGCGTAGCCCCTTCTTTTAGCCTGAGTTCCCTCTCCAGTGTTATCAACAATGTAAGGGTATATGTTTGGTATGTCTCCAAGGAGAATATCTGGCCAGTCATCTTCACCAAGCCCAACACTTTTCCCAGGTAACCATTCCAGGGTTCCATGTGTTCCAAGATGTATAACTGCGTTTGCACCCATTTTCTTCTGCAACCACATGTAGAATGCAATATACTGGTGGGTCGGTGGCAGTGTTGATGAATGAGCAATGTCTGTGGAGTTCTCTCCCCATCCACGCATCGGCTGCGCACCAACGAATATATTACCCAACATTATACCGGGTAAAACTATTTTACCATCGTATACCATTACATTACCTGGAGCAGGGCCCCACTTAGCATTTACTTCATCTCTAAGTTCTTTAGGTAATGTATTAAACCATTCCATATATTCGCTGAGAGGTATGGTTATTGCACCTGCATCCACAACCTTTTTAAGCTCTCCGGGAGCCCATGAACCCACATTATTTCCAGCTGTCAGGAACAGATCAATTATAGATTCAACTGAATAGTTGCCTGATACTTTATACCCTGATGCTTTAAGTGCTTGGAGTATTGCTGATATACTCTCAGGAACGTTGAGATATGAAGCGCCGACTCCATCTTTACCTCCTGCAGTGTTATAATAAATAATTGCTATCTTTTTCGCACTGTTAGGGAGTGTTTGAAGTAATATCCAGTCATAAACCCTGTTAGTTATTCTTTCTATCCTATCTGGTAGTGGCTGGTAATTTTTGACAACGATTCCAGTGTATGGATCAGTTTCTGCAGATTCGACCCCGCCCATAATGATAGGTTCGATTCTTCCTTCCATTTCAGGCATTGCAACCTGCCAGTAAACTTCATTGGAAAGTCCTGAAGAACTGTTCTTCCAGGATTCAAGGTCTGAAGCATATATAGGGGCAAATATTGGCACATTCATCTTTTTCAGAAGATCTGTGCTGTTTTGAGGGTTGTTGTAGATGATGTTGTAACCAACACATGCCACAAGGGCACCTACACGAGAGGAGTTACCATTCAAAAAGTATTTTGTTATGGCATTTGCTCGGGCAGTGTCACTTGATGCTGTTATAGCCAGAATCACGTTCAAACCCTTGGCTTCCAGGCTTCTTAGTATGCTGATGGGCATGTCACCGTTTCCATTGAAGAATGTAGAGGCGTACATCATTATACCTACCCATGCCTTACCAGACTTGTAGTGTCCGCTCTGAGTGTACCATTTCAGATAGTCATTCCATGTTACAAACTGTGGCGTAGTTGAATCTGGATGGTATATGAATTCAGTTGGATAATTTATAACACTCAGATTTTCAGAGGGTTTAACATACATGCCAACCCTTTGAAGTGCCCTGAGCTGGAACCTTTCCATGTTGTCTGTACCAGTTCCGTCCCAGTAGGCACGGAGTTCGGTGTCGTTGGAATCAATACTGTCGTTATTTAAAAATGTGACCCCGCATCTTAAAGCCATTATTTTGGCATTTGAATCTGATAAGAGCGGCATTAAATTTGAAAGTGTGCCTGATTCACTTATCATTTCTATGACTATGAGATCTGCCTTAGATGCAGACTGTTTTATCTTCGCTTTGGTGTCTGCAGATGTTAAATCCGTGCTGGTGAAGAAGTTCATGTTGAAGTAGTAGCCCTTGTCCCTGAGTTTCTTGTTGGAATCAACGAAAGGCTTGGCATAGGACGAAGATCCACTTATTATAAGCAGATTATATGCCCTCAACTTTACAGATGCATCGCCATAAAGTACAGGATCCGTGGCATTCCTCTGTGAGACTAATACATTCACTGTTTGAGATACATGGCCTAAGGCACCTACAGTCAGTTTGAAACTTGTTTTATCGCTGAGGAAATTAACTTTATACTGATTATTTTTAACCTTAACAACTTTTACATTAGTGATAGTTTTTCCACTGGTATCTTTCACTGTTACAGTTGGTAGTTTACCAGAAAGTGCCTCAGGGTGTTCTAAAGTGACATTTAAAGTGATTTCCGGATCAACAGGTTGTTCTGTACTTTTAACATTACTAGAATTTGCTGTTGAATTGTTTAGTAGAAATTGACCCGTATCATTACCTCCCTGTGAACTTTCTGCTGATACTGCACCACACAGAACCATCACAAAAACAGCCGTAATCATTAGTAAAATAGCTTGTTTTCTAATCTTTTTCACCTCCAAAATCTTCGATTTTGGGGTTTCGAAAAATTCTATGAATTTTTCTTCAACCTCCAAAAAATTTTTTATTTTTTGGGGCCCTCGAACACTCTGTGTTCGGGGCATCGGAAATCTCTGATTTCCGAATGTTTTGAAAATCTCTTTCGAGATTTTCCCCCACCTCCAAAAAATTTTTAGCAAGTATCCTCTATTCAAGTAATACTTGAATAAAAATCAAGTATAAGCCATATTTAATATTATCTATTTTTTTCAAGTTTAGTTTAAAAAAATTAAAGCAAAGTTTAAATAAGAAATGGGACAATTAATTGTTGATTAATAATAAGTAACAAGACATCAAAATGGGTCTACCACAAACCTCCTTATTCACAAATAAGATGTCTTTATTAAGGTATCTGGGTTAAACCAGATTCCTATCCCATTTTTTATAGAAAATTAAATTATTATTTTTGAGAAGTTAAAAATTAAGTCTATACAAAAAATAAAAAAAATAGGAGTTATTTCCTTTTAAATAGATTTGGTATATCCTTTCTGAAATAACCCGCACCTATCAAACCAAGTATAAGGATAACTCCTAATATTGCTGCTAACATTGTATCTTCTGAAGATCCAGATGAAGTTTCTGGTTTAGTTATCTCATACGCTTTTTGTCCCTGATTACCTGCACCAGATTGTGATTCCTGCGAACTTTGTGTAGAACTTGCAGCTGAAGCGTAAGTAACTCCGCTAGAAATTTGACCTGGTGATGAAGTTCCACCTGTAGAAGTGGATCCTCCCTGCTGCGGTTTAGAAGGATTAGACGTTGCAAATGCAGGGTTCTGCGTGGAAGCGTACAGTTTGCTTTTAACTCCATCCACAAGCACAGTATCCATATTTTGTAACGCTTCATTTACAATATCCATATCTAAGGGATCACCAGTTAAACCATTTGCATTTACTGAAACAGCCCAAGCGTTAGATAATGCCCTTTTTGTAGCTGCATCTGCATTCCAGCGGTTTGAATGAATAGCCTGCATGAGGTTATACATGATCGCCTGCTGCGTGTAAGGATTGTTTCTTTTGAAATAGTCATTAAGCCCCAAATTCAAGCTATCTCTGACATATATATCATAAATTGCTTGGAACTGGTTTGAAGTTGCAGTACCTGGATTTAATATATCCCACGCCAGCAGATTCGTAATATCCAAGAAACGACTGGCTGCACCTGGTCCCTGAGAAATTAATGCACTAATCCAAGTAGGATTGAAGTAACTAGTTCTTAAATCACGAGCTATCGACTCAGCTAGGGTTTCTGTTTTGGGCTTATCTGGATTTTCAAGATTATTTATGACCATTACAGGTGCAGTACCCGTTATTTTAGTGATAGCTGCTCCCAAACCCCCAAAGTACGCATAGTAGTCGTCATCACCAAGCAGGTCGTTAGCATTTACATCTCTGCTGAAAACCGCCATATCAGTTCCATTGAGGATTGCTGTGTAAAGATCTACAAGAATTTGGGAAGTCGCATTTGAACCATATAAATAACCAAATGTATTTATATAGGTGTCAATGACTGCCTGCATATTATCCCCACTTTTACCCAGAGTAACCTCTGTTAGCGGGTTATGGTGATTTCCGGGTTCTTGAGAGAATATTCTTGACATTGAAAGCTGTTTAGCATCCTCATCACTGTAGCCTTTTTTAATAAGCATCTGATAGATACCATCTGAATGAGTTTTAACATAATTTGTTGTGCTGTTGATGGTTGCAGCATATCTTACAGCAGCATCAAGTACATCCAGGACGCATTTATAATCGTTCAGGTAAAGAGAAGTTGTAGTGATTACAACATCGATCATAGGCCTTCCAAGATTAGGAATTACCTCCGTACCATTTACATATCCATTACTGTCCCATGTAGGTTTTAAACCCATAAGATAGAGTATTTCAGCTTCCATTACTCCTTTATCTTGAATTGAATGTGTAGCCCACAGCATGAACGCTACTTTTTCTGGATATTTTCCATGCTGTTTATAATAAGAAGACAGCATTTCATCTACCAGTTTCACAGCGATATTCCATGCTTCTTTGGTAGGTACTGTTCTAGGGTCAAATGAATACATGTTATTTCCAGTAGGAAGCACATTTGGATTTGTAATTGGGTCTCCAATGTTAAATGCAGGAATATAACCTCCATTTAATGCTTTCAAAGTACTGTTGATCTCGTTAGTTGCCAGAGCAAGGTTATTCATGTATATTATGGCCAGATTTAGATAAGCTGTTAGATCAGTTTTGGTTTGGTTTAAGACCGATTTTTGAGCATCTTCAGCTGACATTTTATCAAATAAAACCTTTTCAAGCAGTAAATATACCTGATCATCAGTTAACTTATTCGCATTCATGTAATCTCTAAACTGGTAACCCAAAAGGGATTGTACCATGTAAATAGAATAATTTCCTTTTGGAGGTTCACCAAGCACGTGTAACCCCAGCGTGATGTATTCTGATTCCATTTCCTGCAGATAATCCTGCAGTTCAATAGCGAACTGATCAAAATCCTTGATTGTAGATAAGTTCACATTCATATCTTCATCAAGATGAAGAGTCTTGGTTAACTGTAAAATTGTACTTTTAAGTTCTGCCTTGATGGATGCCGATGTTGATTGATCGAAATATGTATTCAACTTCTGGTTCAGTGTTGTTAGATTACCGTAGAGTCCCGAAATGGTCATAGTTGGTATTAAGTGACTGATCATTACTGCACCCTGTCTTCTTTGAGGTAAAGTAGATTCACTTCCCTCAACAGTAAAGAGATAGATTACAGGCATGTCTTGGCTTACAATAGCCGGCCAATCATTTTCACAGTCCAGACCAGTAGCACTTTTTCCAGGTAACCATGCTACAGTACCATGCCTTCCAAAGTCAATGAGGGCATCAGCCTTATACACATTGTTCAACCAGAAATAGAAAGCAAGATACTGGTGAGTAGGGGGTATAGTGCCGCTGTGATACATTACCTCTCCATTCTGCGTGTAGCCACGTGAAGGTTCAGGGGCGAGAATAATATTTCCATACTGAATTACAGGTAGAACCAAATATCTTACACCATTTTTAGTGTAAACCATTATGTCTCCAGGTGCTTCGCCCCATGCATCAATAACTTCCTGTCTTTTAGCAGCGTTAAGCTTGTTAAACCATGCTAAATATTGAGATTCAGGAACTAAAACCACAGGATAATTTTCAACTAACTTTTTCAGGTCTCCAGGTGCCCAGTTACCAATATTTGAACCCTGATTTCTGATGATCACCGCAAGTTCATCTGCTGTAGGAATTTTTTTATTTCCTAAATTATAGCCGCTGTCTTTCAAAGCCTGTAAAAGGTTCACTAAACTGGCATATGCATCTAAATGTCCTGCACTAACTCCAGAACTCAATCCGGGCTGTGAGGTCCAGTAAATGATAGCTACTTTCTTATTAGCATTTGATTTGTATTTAAGGTTTATTTGAGCTATTGATCTATCAATTATCCAATTTATTTGCCGTGTGATTGGTACTGTTTGAGCTATACCTTTAGAATCTGTTTCTGTGGTTGCAACAACAATCGGATCAATTATACCCTGTTTTTCGCCGTTTGTAACTGAGTATGCAAATGTAGCGGACCCTATTCCCTGAGTAGCATTTAGCCATTTTTCATATGAATCTTCATAGGTCAGTGCTTTGATAATAGGGACATTCATGGAAATTAATTCAGCCATTGTATCATTATATGACCGTATCATATCCCATCCGGCAGCACGATAATGCACAACTAAATCTGGAAGGAATTTTCCTTTATACACTAAAAACGTGTTTATATCTACCTGACCTAAAGGATATGTTTCATGATCAAGGAAATATGGGATTACATTGTACCCTTTTGCTTCAAATCCTCTGATTAATGCATCTACCGCTGTTGTATCTGCTTTGTTATATGAAAACTGGCCAAACATAACCGCTACTGTTGGTTTATTTGAATTATATTTTTTATACCATGCTAGATAACTGGTTAAATTTGAAAATACTTTATCCGCATCGGGATGATAAATACCAACCTTAACTACAGTACCAGGGGCCTGATAAGTATCTTTTACTCCCAGAAAATTCACTGAGATATATTTTATCATATTCTTTGCATTTTCTGGTGAAAGATTAGTCCAGTACTGCCTAATAGCAGAAAGCTTTGCAGAATCCACATTTGTCGGATTTGACATGTAATAAGTTGTTGTAATGATCACAGGTATATTTTTAGCTTTTGCTTCCTCTATTAAAGGAGTTATTTTATCCAGATTCGGTGTTGAAGTGTATAAATAGTCAATAAATACCAGGTCATATTTGGTGAGATTGAGACCCGCTGGGAGATTTTTAAGTAAGTAGACTTCACTTGTAAAGTGGGTATTTTGATCTAATGCATTCATTAACGTATTTGATATTGCTGAAGAACTTGTAAATAAGAAAACTGCCTTTGGTTTGCCTAACTTAAAATTAGCAGTTCCCTGCATTGAATTATTTGATGTGTTTAAAGTAGTGTTCACCAGTTGAGATGATGATTTATGGCCAGTATAACTTGCTGTCACATTGAATTGGGTTAAATTGCTTAGAAATTTCAGTTCATATTTACCTTCACCATTGGTTTGAGTAACACTTAATTTATTTCCATTACCCGATACAGTCACATTTACTCCTGGAAAGGGTTTGCTGGTGACACAATCTAGAACATGACCTGTAATTCTAACCTCTTTTAACGAACTATTTTTTTGAGAAGAATTATTGAGATCTGTTGAATTTATTGTGCCTCCAGAATCACCTCCAGTAGTAGTATTTGCTGCAGACACTGCCCCACACAGTGCCAATATAAAAACAAATGTTGTTATTAGTAATATTACTTGTTTTTTAATACTTTTCACCTCCAAAAAATTTTCTATTTTTTGGGGTTTCGGAAACATATTTTCCTCCAACCTCCATTTAATTTGTAAAAAGAGTTTAAAGTCTACCAATATTTAATACTTTTTATTATTCATTTATTATTACTTTCAGGTTCAAATTATGGAGTTTAGTAATAAAAAACACATGAAATTATTACCAAATGAGTAACTATTGTTCAATTTGTAATAAATTCTCTAAAAGTTAAGTAAAATCAAGAAAGTATATTATACAAAACTAATAACAAAATAAGACTCTTTAAAATTGTTTAAATATACATTATTTAAAAAAAAAGAACATAAATAATATTTATTTATATATAAGACACATCTTAAGCGTTATTTTATAATAATAATAATAATAATCTTTTTAATCCACAATTAAATCATAAATTGACATAATTGGCCTTTAAGACTTGAAGCAGAAAGCAGAGCTTAATGTTATTACTAAATCCTTTAAAAATCCCTAAAAAGGTTTAAAGATGCAACAACCAGGGTAAATAAAAAATATTTATTCTAAATCCTTTTTAACAAAGATAAGATTTTCATCATAATTTAAAATGTATTCTTCAGTTCGCCAGTTGAGTTTTTTTAAAGCGATTTCTACTGTTTCTAAATTCTCTTCATTATATGGAAAAGTGGTCCATGCAACACAGGTGGATTTTCTTTCAAAGTCAAAATCTAATTCTTTCAATTTTTCTACTACGAAATCCAATGTTGTTAATTTTTTCATCTTTAATAATTCAACATTATCTTTATAATTCATATTATATCCCTCAAAAAGTTTGTAGGGCATTTAGAATACATTTGAGCGAAATTCAAATGCCCTATACTTTTTAATTGCTTAGGTATGTTTTGGGTTAATTTTTCAAATGTCCTAAGGACATCAAGGGGGAAACTTATGGCAAGACCGTCGAAAATCATGGATTTTCGGGCTTTCAAAAAACTGATGTTTTTTGATATTTGCAAATCAAAGTTATTAAAATTCAAAGAATTTTGAGGGATTTGCAGCCGTGAAAAAATTATTTTTCACATGCCCAAACACTTCATGTTGACGGCCTGCAAAATCATAGCTTGCAAAAACTGAAGGTTTTTGCGCATTCGAAATCTTTGATTTCAATGCCCCGAATACTTCGTATTCGAAGGCTCCGAAAATTCTTCAATTTTTGAGAGATTTTGCAAGGATTAATTAATACTTAAAGAAGGTATTTTAAACCATTCGTAATACTAAATCAGCCCTTTGCCATTACAAAGAAAGATTAGCGCTTTTTGTATATAATACTTTCTATTTATTTGGTATTATTACTTTCATGGCCAATTTAAACAGAATCTTAATACTTATAGAAAAAGTAATAAAAATAGGGGTGCTTTAATAATAACTATAACAAAGTTTTTTCAACAAAAATCAGGTTTTCATCATAGTTTAAATTGTATTCCCTCTTCTCCCAGTCAAGTTTATTTAAACAACTCTTTACAACTCTTAAATTAAATTCATTGTAAGGAAATGTTGTCCATGCTATGCAGGAACCTTTTCCTGCAAAATCTGTGTTTAAAATTACAAGTTTCTCTATTACTTCAGATTCAGCCAAATAATTATGCTCCACTTTTACTCCCCCGAAATGGAAATCAATATAAAAAATATAATTAAATATCTTATATCTTCAAAACCATTACATTTTAATTTTAATTCTTAGTTTTCCTCTGCTTAAGGAGGAAGATGGCAAAGACGGCAAATAAATATTTGCGGTGTGCAAAAATTTTCAATTTTTAACAGACACCGAAAATCAAATTCAAAATATAAAATTATAAACTTTGACATAGATTTTAATACTGCATTCGTATTCAAAGTAATACAAATTGGCCCTTTGCCATTACAAAAACCAATTATAGTTTTTCCACATATAATACTTTCTATTTGGATTTTATTATTACTTTCGGGGCAAATTTAGATGAAATAGTAATACTTACATCAAAAATAAGGACATCGTATAAAAAAAATTCCTAATAATATGCTAATTTCTAAATATCTAATTAAATGCTAAAAACGGTAATTTTCTATTATAATCCCTGTAAATTAAAAAATAGGAGCTAAATCTTTGTAAATAATATACTTAAATCCTAAAAGAGACCAATTCCAAAGCTATTTACCATTTCCTGGAGATCTCCAAATTCAATTCCTCCATTTTCTCCTTTAAAATATCTTTCGGCCGTTTCAATATAGCTGGATCTTCAATTATCTCTTTTGAATACCTCAAAAGTTCAGAATCTTCAAGTAATTCCTTTGAATGTTTTACCAATTCTAATTCGTTAATTATTTCGCTTGATTCTTCAAGTATATCCTGCGGTGCAGGTATTATATCTGATTCCTGAATTATTTCTTTAGTTTCAGTGATTTTCTTCCTGTAGATACCCACTGGAGAAAGTATAAGTATAATTATGCTTAAAAATGCTCCTAACATCATTATCAAGTGCATTCCACTTGTAAAATTATATGCAGCCAGGTTATAGAGTTGATTTTGCTGTAAAACATCCGGGCTTATGGTAGTATACAGCAGTATACCTGCAATTGATACTCCAAATACCATTCCCAGATTTCGCATGGTCACTATAATGCTAGAAGCTAGACCTTTCTTCTTATCAGGTATAACAGTCATAATAGCCCTGTTATTTGGAGCCTGGAAGATTGCAGCACCTACTCCTAAAAGAGCCAATCTCCATACAACATCAAAGACATTAGAGAACATGGTAAGGGACGTCATAGAATAAAATGCTAAAGCACTTATTAATGCCCCCATAATTGCCAGAGGTCTTGAACCTACCCTATCAGCCAATGTCCCACTTATAGGGGCCAAAATCATCATAACTACAGGGTTAACAGTTAATACAGCTCCAGTTAATGCAGGATTGCATAATAAAACCTTTTGCAGGTAGAAAGGCATGATAAAGAGGATCATGTACATACAAATATAGTTGAAGTACAGGCTGAGGTTAAATGCGGAAAATGTTTTGTTTTTAAATATTTCAAGGTCCAAAAGAGGATCATCTGCCCTTTTCTCATTCCAGATAAACAAGATTAATGTTGTTACAGCCACAGCAGCCATTATTATTGTTAAATTATCTAATTTTGATGTTTGAATATCATTAAGCAGGTATACTACAGAAAAAAGGCAAAAATACTGTATTATTGCTCCAGGAATATCTAATTTAACTGGTTTAGTTTCATCTCTTGTTAACACTTTGTAACAAAGCAAAAAGCTGGTTATACCCATGGGAATATTTACCAGAAATATAGTTTGCCAGCCAAAGAATGTTTGTATTAACCCCCCAATTGCGGGACCAATTGCCAAACCTGCAGATATGGCCACTGCATATATACCCAAAGCTTTACCAGTTTGACTGAGTGGGAAAGCGCTCTTAACTATACCTAAAGACACAGATATCATCAATGCAGCAGCAATTCCCTGTAAGCTCCTGAAAATTATCAAATAAGTTATTGAAGGGGATAAACTGCATAAAATTGATGTAGCAAGGAAACTAATCAACCCCACCATGTATATCCTTTCATGACCGTAGAAATCACCTAATCGGCCAAATAATAAGACAAAACCCAGTAAATTAATTAGGTAAGCTGTTATTACCCATTCTGAGCTTGCTATACTTGTAGAAAAGAAAGCAGTAATTGTAGGTAACGAAACATTAACAATACTTGCATTAATAGGTACCATTATGGTTCCTACAGCAATTGCAAATAATATCCGCCATTTTCTTTCTAAAACATTCAAAACAGTTTCACCTGAATATGAAATAAGGCTCTATTTAACTTTATTTTATATAATAAGTTTCTAATAAATTTTTTGAACATGCTGATCCTTTAAAATTCAACCATTTATTTATATTTAAAAACATATTATCCATTAATCGCGCTAAAATCAATCAAAACAAATAAATTCACGTTCTAAATACTTATAAGAGGTCTAATTATCTTAAAATAAAAAGTAATTGAAATAAAGTTATTCGTCAAAGACAGTAACCTTATTCATTACGTCGTTCTGTTTTATTTTGTTTACAACATCCATTCCTTTAACGACTTTACCAAAAACAGTGTGTACTCCGTCAAGGTGCGGCTGTGGAGAATGGGTAATGAAAAACTGACTGCCGCCTGTGTCTTTACCTGCGTGAGCCATGGAAAGAGCCCCTGCACCGTGTTTGTGAGGGTTTATTTCACATTTTATAGTGTAACCCGGTCCACCAGTTCCATTTCCTTTAGGACATCCACCCTGGATGACAAAATTAGGAATCACCCTGTGGAATGTCAGACCATTGTAAAATCCTTCTTTTGCAAGCTTTTCAAAGTTAGCTACTGTATTTGGAGCTTCTTTATCAAAAAGTACAAGTTCTATATTCCCTTTATCAGTTTCAATTATTGCTTTTTTCATTTTTTTTTCACCATCGATTAATTTATAATCAAGTAAGAAGTTTTAAAAAGTATAAATTCAATTTTTAGAAAGTAATTCCAATTCAAGGATACTTTCGGGTAACTCATTAACACTAATGTTTGACGAGATATTGAGATAAATATTTTATCATATAATATATGAACTTAACTACATTTAGTCTTTAAAATGTACTTAAAAAAATGATACTGCTTAATTTAAAATCTGTTTAATTTTTTAAATCCATAAATTTCCAAATTTTCCGGATGATTTAATAGTGCACAGAACAAATTAATTTGGTAAAATAAATTTCAATTAGATAATAAAATTTTATACTCACTCAAAAAATCTCTCGAAAATCCGTAGGATTTGCGGAGTATTTTTTGGTGCCCCGAAAAATCAGAGATTTTTCGAGGGTTTTTGATTACAAAGGTGATTTAATGAATACGGAAGAAATTATGGCTTTAGATAAAGAATACGTCATGCAAACATATGGACGGTATCCTTTAGCCCTTGCAAAGGGACAGGGATCTGTGGTTTGGGACGTGGAAGGTAAAACATATATTGACTGTTTTGCAGGGATTGCCGTAAACAACGTAGGACATTCACATCCAAAGGTTGTAGAGGCCATATGTAACCAGGCTAAAAAGATGATTCACTGCTCCAATATCTATTATACACAGGAGCAGGTAGAATTAGCCAAATTACTTACAGAGGTTTCTCCGCATGACAAAGCATTCTTCTGTAACAGCGGTGCAGAAGCAAACGAAGGGGCCGTGAAACTTGCACGGAAATTTACAGGAAACGGCGAAATAATTGCCATGGAAAACTCATTCCACGGGCGAACCCTCGCCATGATTACAGCTACAGGCCAGCATAAATACAAAAAGGGATTCGAACCATTATCTCCAGGATTTACACATGTTCCTTTTGGTGATATTGAAGCAGTTTCAGAAACCATAACTGATGACACAGCTGCAGTTCTAGTTGAGCCAATACAGGGCGAAGGAGGAGTTATAGTACCTCCAGAAAGTTATTTAAAAGAACTTAAAGAGCTCTGTGATGAAAATGATGTTCTCCTGATCTTCGACGAAGTGCAGACTGGGTTTGGAAGGACTGGAGAAATGTTTGCATCCGACCTTTTCGGTGTAACTCCAGACATAACTACCGTTGCTAAGGCTTTAGGTGGAGGGTTCCCCATAGGGGGTGTACTCGCACAGAAAGAAGTAGCAGACGCATTTGAACCCGGAGACCACGCAGCAACCTTCGGTGGAAACCCACTTGCATGTGCAGCTGCAAAAGCCAGTATTGAAACCATAATTGAAGAAAACCTCACTCAGAAAGCAAAAGAAATGGGAGAATACCTTAAATACAAACTCAATGAACAGAAAAAACTGTACGGCATTGTAGAAGATGTGCGTGGTGAAGGCCTAATGATAGGAATGGAAATTGACATTGACTGTTCAGATATCGTGACCACTGCCAGAGACCAGGGTATTCTTATAAACTGTACAGCAGGCAATGTTTTAAGGTTTGTACCGCCGCTTAACATAGATAAAGGTCAGATAGACACTGTTACATGTGTTTTAGAGACTATTTTAAGTGATCTTTCTTAAAAATGGATTATTTCCATTTTTAACTTTTGTTCTACAGTATCTATTTTTAAAACAATATTTTTCAATAAATATCATAAATTCCACTGAATTTTCCATTTTTTCAACCTCAACATAAAACACTTTTTATAGTAAGAAGAGAATAAATTTAATGTTTACTTCTTTTTTGGAATTCCAAAATCGAAGTTATCAAAACTGAAAGTTTTGATATTGCAAATCAAAGCTAGAAATGCTTTGAATTTTTCTTGCATAAAAATCATAGTTGATAATTTGCGCCCAAAAACAAGTTTTTGGGAAATGGAGAGATTTATGATGCAATTTGATCTTAAAACAAATGAAAAAGGAAATTTAAGCATCGGTGGAGCAGATGCTGTAGAACTCACAGAAAAATATGACACCCCTCTTTACGTTATAGACGAGATGAAAATAAGGGATAATTACAACAGGCTGTACAACGCATTTTCCAGCCAGTACGAAGACTTTAAGATATTTTACGCCTGTAAAGCTAATACAAACCTTGCAGTAATGAGAATACTGGAACAGGAAGGAAGCTGTATTGATGCAGTGTCCCCTGGAGAAGTGTATACCTCACTCCTTGCAGGATTTGAACCTGAAAGGATCTTATACACAGGGAACAACGTTACTGATGAAGAACTTAAATTCGCAGTATCATCAGGTGTTACAATCAACCTGGATTCAATTTCAGCCCTTAAAAGGCTTTCAAAATTAACAGACCCTGAAAAAGTCAGGATATCATTCAGGGTAAACCCAATGGTAGGTGCTGGACACCACGAACACTGCATAACCGGTGGTGAACTATCTAAGTTCGGTGTTATGGAAAAAGAAGCAGCAGATGTTTACAGCTTAGCACAAGATCTCGGATTTACACCTGTCGGAATTCATACCCACATAGGATCTGGAATACTTGACCCTGAACCATTCATGCTCGCAGTCGAAACCCTTATGGACATTACAGGAAAAGTACACGAAGAAGCAGGAGTTAAATTTGAATTTATAGACTTCGGTGGCGGACTTGGAATTCCATACGAGCCACATGAAAACAAACTTGACATAGACCACTTTTCAAAAGAAATTGTAGGACTCTTTAAAAACAAATTAAATGAGTACAACCTCGGAAAACCTACAATGTACCTCGAACCAGGCAGATATATCGTTGGAAACGCTTCAACACTCCTTACAAAAGTAAATACCATAAAACAGAGCTACAGGAAATTTGCAGGTGTAGATGCTGGTTTTAACACACTTCTACGTCCTTCAATGTACGGTTCATATCATCACATCGTGGTTGCAAACAAGCCAGAAGCAGAAGCTACCCAGAATATAGACATTGCTGGAAATGTATGTGAATCTGGAGATTTATTTGCAAGGGACAGACCACTGCCTGAAATTGAAGAAGGAGATGTACTTGCGATCTTAAATGCGGGAGCATATGGATTTTCAATGTCATCACAGTACAATTCACGCCCAAAAACCGCGGAAGTGCTTGTAACTGACGGTGAAAGCGAAGTTATAAGGGAGAGGGAAACCTTTGCAGATGTCCTTGCAAAACAGAATGTGCCTGTAAGGCTTTTAAAATAGACACAGATTACTGTACATTAATTAAAAGACAATATTGTAAAGCTTTTAAAGTAGGTACATGAGTTAGGAAGCACCCGAGACTTAAATTAATGTACAATTATTATGAAACTTTTAAAATAAAGACTATGAAATGCGTTACGCACCATAACTTAAATTAACGCTTCAAAAACCTGTCTTTAGGGGTTTAAAATAAATATTTCTTAAGCTTTCAAAAAACAGGTATCTATCCAGGAAAACTAAAAACAAAATCTTATTAATCAACGAGGCCTTAGTAATGAGTTTAAAAAAAATTAAATTTTCAAAAATGCACGGACTTGGAAACGATTACATTGTAATCGATGAAACAAAGGAAGAAATTATTCCAGAGGACAAAAAACCAGAAATTACAGCAGAAATCTGCAGACGCGGTTTTTCAATTGGAGCTGACGGAGTTATATTCGTTACTCCATCTGCATCTGAAGACATATGGTTTAGAATCTTTAATTCAGATGGTTCTGAAGCTGAAATGTGTGGAAATGGAATAAGGTGTTTTTCCAAGTTTGTATATGATAAAGGGGTTATAAATAAAGAAAATATAGATGTTGAAACACTCGGCGGAACTAAAAAAGTAGAGTTAACTATCGAAGATGGAAAAGTGGCATCTTCAAAAGTTAATATGGGTAACGCAACCTTCAAAACATCGGAAATTCCAATGACAAGTGATAAAGAAGAGTTTCTTGATGACGAATTAGTTGTAGGTGGAAATCCGCTTAAAATGAGTGCAGTAAGCGTTGGAAATCCTCATGCTGTAATATTTACTGATAATCTTGATGATGTGCCTCTAAATGAAATGGGTCCTGTAATTGAAGCACATGAGGCATTTCCACAGAAAATAAACGTACATTTCGTGAAAATATTAAGTAAAAACGAAATAGACATGATTACATGGGAGCGTGGCGCTGGCGTAACATTTGCATGCGGTACTGGAGCTACTTCCTGCGTATTAGCTGGATTTAAACTTGGAAAACTCGATAACGATGTCCTGGTACATCTTCCTGGTGGAGATCTTAAAATAAATGTCTATGAAAATAGTGAAACTTTAGGCGCATTCATGGAAGGGGATGCCGTCTTAGTCTTCGACGGGGAAATGGAACTTAATATTTAATTTTAGAAAATGCTGTCAAAAATCACAGGTTTTTGACGTTAAGGGAAATTTCGTTTCCCGAACCGCAAAACTGAAGGTTTTGCAGGCAACAAACACTTTGTGTTTGTCTGCTCTGCATTTTCTAACCTTTGGAAATCTTTGATTTCCAATTTTTACGGGGCATAGCTCCGTAACCGCAAAACCCCTGGTTTTGCATGCTCAAACGCTTCGCGTTTGAGGTTGAAAGAAACTACGTTTCTTGAACCGCAAAATCGAAGATTTTGTAGGTCCCAAAAAATTCATAGAATTTTTTGAGGATTTTTATTGCCTATTAAAATTATGGAAATTGAGCTTTAATTAGACAAAAGCTCTTATCCTTTAATTTTAGATAATTAAATTCACTAATTTTTGATTTATTTTTTTATTTGAAGATTTTTAATCCAGATACTTAAATCTAGCCTTAATGTTTATTTTAGTGTGTATTTTAATAGATTATTCACTGGTTAATGCCATGTAAACCATTATTCTTCCAAGTTCTGTCATTAGATAAAAGTCTTCGGTCTCTTTTCCTTTTTCTAAAAGGTCTGTACTGTAATAAGCATGTGCTTTCTCCTCGCCTGCTTCAAATTCTTTTGTTTCAAAGTACTTTAAAATTCCTACATCAGATAATTTCTTTAAGTACTCTTTTGCACTGTCTTCAGTAATCCCAAATTCTTTATTAATAGATTTAGAGTCAATAAATCCATGACAATCAGCTAATTTTAATATTTCACTCTCTTTCTCACCAAGCGCACCTGCAGGGATGATAGGAAGCTGCTGAAGTTCTCCATGGCTTAGTACATATGTTGGATTTAAAGAACGCATTTGGGCAAGCCATAAAAGATACACACCAGTTCTATCTGGCCTAACTATAATTGAAAAATCATCTTCATCATTTAAAATTGCATTAGCTTTATGGATAATATCTTCAAATCGATTTTTTATCTTCATATAATCCGTTTTAACCTCAAAATCTCTGAATTTCGCCTTTTTGGATGATACAATTATCATCCTATCAGGTTTAACTTCAGACACCGCATCTTGAATATTATTTTTACTTTTAAGATTTGTTATCAATATTTTTTCACTCATGATATCACCAACAAGCTACAGGTAAAGAAACAGAAAAATTTTGATTTTTTATATTAAAATAACTATAATTTTCTGAGTGTATGCTCAAGCACAACTGCATTATTGTGCTCTTTATCTTTTGCAGAGTAAATTAAAGTTACTTTACCTTTATCTTTTTCTATATCCTTTATTTCATTAATTAGCTCACTTTTGTTTTTTAGTTCGTTTTTATACCTATTTTCAAATTCGTTCCACTTCTTAGGGTCATGCGAAAACCATTTTCTTAGATCATTGGTTGGTGCAATCTCTTTCATCCAAGCATCTAGATCAGCCTTTTCCTTGGATACTCCCCTAGGCCAGATTCTGTCAACAAGAATTCTAAATCCATCATTCTCACTGGATGACTCATACACCCTTTTTATCTTTATCATTTTATCACTTTTAATACTATGGTTAAAATTAATAATAAGTTTTTTTAACTGTCAAAACTTCATAGTTTTGACGCCCGAAAAATTGAAAATTTTTCGACGGCAGTCAAAAATTCGGAGAATTTTTGTGGCACGAAAAACTGTCAAAATCTCTGATTTTGACGTATCGAAAAATCTCTCAAAAAACCGAAAGTTTTTTGGAGCACAAAACCTTCGGTTTTGCAAGTTTTAATTTTTCGACGGCAGTCAAAAATTCAAAGAATTTTTGTGTTTCAAAAACTGTCAAAACTTTATAGTTTTGACTCCAAAAAATTGAAACTGATAAAAACTTCGTTTTTGTTGTATCAAAATTTTTAATCTTTTTTGTGACACTTAAACATGGTGAAGTTGGTATATTTAAAATAGAAGGATTTAAACCCTCTAATTGACTCTTATATCTCCAAGAAGAATTCTATAAAAATATAAAAAATGAAATATAACTTAAAAACTACATGGCATATAACTAAAATTTAAACAAAACGAGTGGTAAATTAGCTTTTACTTTATTTAAGGCAAGTAAACAAAAAAAATTCAATTTTAAAAATACTGAATCAAAAATAAAAAGGTAATATATGTTAAATTATCCTACCCTTTGAATGCATTCCCTTCTTAACTTCAAGAGATCCTTTTTTCTTTTTTTAAGGTCATCTACTTCTTTAACAATTTCGGGGAATTTCTCCAGGATACATTTAACTACTTTATCCTCATGGATCCATGTGCAGTCCTGGCAGCTCCAGACTCCTTTATCTTTTATCCATTTGCCCCCCGTAGAACTATCTCCACATGGATAAAATGGACAGTAACAGAAAGTACAGCTCTGTCCCTCTTCATGACATGGATAATATTCACATTCTAAATTAGGACCTTCAACTATTTCGCCCTCTAAAAAGTGCTCATAAAATTCTTTTGAAAGTGGATGTATATCTGATCGGATCATATAACCCCTTGGAGTTATCATATATCCATCCTGAACATAAGTCATGGAATTTCCAATAATTACAGTTGTAGACATGTTTATTTCATGATTTTTAAGTTCTCCAAGTGTTGTTACTGTAGTATCTACTCCATTATCTCCACTTTTCACTATCCCAACAGGAGTAGATGGTTTTTTGTTTTCAAGTAAGACCCTGTAAGCTTCATTAAATGGTTCTTTCCTTGTTTTACTCTTTGGATTGTATATGGCAATTACAAAGTCCCCTTTTGATGCAAACTCTACTTTTCTTTTTATTTCAGATAATGGGGTTAAAATATCACTTAAACTTATAACTGCAAAATCGTGGAGAGGTGCTCCGAGTTTGGACGCTGCAAAGGTTGCTGCAGTTACACCCGGTATAACTTCCACTTCAATGTCACTGTACTTGCCAATTAATTGAAAAATAACATTTCCCATTCCAAATACGCCGGGATCTCCAGAACTTATAATTGCAACATTCTTACCTTCCCTTGACTTTTGTATGGCTATTTCAGCTCGTTCTATTTCATCGCCCATTCCCTTTTTAATTATTTCTTTCCCATCGAGCAGGTCTTCTATGGGTTTTATGTAAGCTTTATAAGCGATTATAACTTCGCAGTTCTTAATTGCATTTAAAGCCCTTATACTCATGTCTTCTCTGGAAGGTCCTATGCCTATAACGCTGATCATCGAATCACCATGTTAAAAAATTAATTATTCTTTATAAAAAATATAGTTAGTTTAAGCTTTAACTTAAACTAATCATTCTATTTTAAGATTTTATTTGCTTAAGTGATGTTATCCTGATTGTGTTAACATCCACTGCTATACCTTTTGTTTTCTGCTCTCCAGTTGCTGTTGCAGTCAAATTATAGGTTGCGCTTGGACTTATTACTATTTGTCCACTTGTAAAAGCAGTATTGGAACTATTTGCAGTTGTTTCATTTTCCTTATACCCTGTTGCTGAAATAGTCACATTTACGTTACCGCCGCTTGAGCTAACTATTATGGCAGATATTGTGTCAATATTAATTCCATCAAGCTGAGTTTTGCTTTTAAGAGCCTGTGAAACCGGATCTACGTTTGTAACGTTGTATGTTTTAGCGATGCTTACTTTTGAACCTATGCCTATACTGTCCCAAATAGCAGTTAGTTTACTGACCTGCATATCTATGACTTTTCCAACATCGGGGGGTTGGGAAGTTACTATAGTATACGAGCTTAAAAGTCCTGCTTCAAAAATTATCCCGAAGAGTAATAGGAAAAATATAAATTTTATAATCCTTGGCAAATTTTATCACCTTAAATAATTTATTTTAGTATACTTTCTTAACATGAATTTTTAAAATTGATTAACTTAGTTTTGTGAGTTAAATTAGATTAATATTATAATATGATGTTATAAATATACATACAAAAAGCTTTGCACGGGGTAGTCATGAGCGATGATATCATTTTAAAGTTCACCAATGCCAACATTTTGATAAACGATAAAGCATATGAACGCATAATAACTCAAGAAAATTCTATTGAATTCACAGAATCATTAATAGAGGATCTAGTATACTCTAATCAGAATATAATTGTTTTAACTGAAGATATTCTGGATCAATATCTAGAAAAAAATGGTTTAAAAGGAGAAATAAACAGTGAGATTATCCCTGAAAATGTGGATATAAATCCCACTACGGTCTCCCAGAGTAAATTCCAAACTGGAAGGCCATTTGATTTTCACGTGATCCAGGATACCACTAAAAAATCATATACAAGCGGGGAAGTTAAGGACTTTATCACTTATTTTAACAGCAGATATGAACAATTACATAATATTTTAAATAAAAGAAGGGAATTAAAGGATCACCGCCCTATTAATAGAATAGGTAAGAACGAAGAAGTCATCAAAATAATAGGAATGGTAAATGACATCAAAAATACCAAAAACAGTCATAAAATAATAGAATTAGAAGATGAAACTGGAAGTATTAGTGTTCTTGTACATAATGAAAGCGGTCAGCTCTATGAAAAAGCTGAGAAAATTGTAAGAGATGAAGTTATTGGTATAATTGGAAGTAAAAAAGGAACATTAGTAATAGCTTCAGATATTATACAGCCAGGAGTTCCCAGAATCGATGAAAAACCAATGGATTTTGGAGCAGTTTTTATTTCTGATGTCCACATAGGCAGTTCTACTTTTCTTGAAGATGCATTTAATAGATTTATAAAATGGATAAACGGAGATTTTGGTGATGATAACCAGCAGGAAATCGCCAACGATGTTAAATATCTAGTTTTAGGTGGAGATACAGTTGATGGAATTGGTATATACCCAAACCAGGAAAAAGAACTCACTATAAAAGATATTTATGAACAGTACGACGAAGCTGCAAGACTTCTTGGAGATGTTCGAAGCGACATTAAAATAATAATATCCCCTGGAAACCACGATGCAGTAAGATTAGCTGAGCCACAGCCTGCGCTTCCAGAAACATACGCAAAGTCACTTTATGAACTTAAAAATGCAGAATTTGTAAGTAATCCCGGAGTTGTAAGTTTAGACGGGATCAATACACTCATATATCACGGAAGAAGCTTTGATGACATGGCTATGTCTGTTAAAGGGTTTTCCCACCAGCGGACAGATTTGGTAATGACTGAACTGATAGAAAAAAGGCATTTAGCACCCATATATGGGGAAAGAACCCCCCTTGCATCGGAATATGAAGACCATCTCGTCATAAAAGAAGTTCCAGATATATTCCATACAGGGCATGTGCATATTAATGCATATAAAAGACATAAAGGCATTCATCTGATAAATTCAGGGACTTTTCAATCCCAAACAGAGTTTCAGAAAATCTACAACATCGTGCCAACATGTGCAGAAGTCCCCGTGATACATAAAGGATCATTTAAACTATTAAAATTTGCTTAAATGTGAAATAACTTCACATAAATTTATTATTTTCATTGACTACATTTTTAAAATAGCTAATTAATAAATTATAAATAAAAAGACATTATATTCAAGTGATTTAAATGGATAAAAATCTAATTATAAAAGGATTAGTTGATACTTCACATTATGTTTACAAAAAGGGTCTTGTACCTGGAAAATCTGGAAATATAAGCTGTAGATTTTATGAAGAAGGAATATCAAAAGTTGCAATTACAAGAAGCGGTATTGCCAAAAGAAACGTGGAATCAGACGATATTATTATAATAGATATGGATGGAAATATGCTTGAGGGAGATAAAAAACCATCTATGGAGACTTTTCTGCACCTTGGAATCTATAGGGAAAGAAATGACATAAATAGTATTGTACATTCACATTCGCCATTTGCAACTGGTTTTTCAATGTCAGGCAAAAAATTAAAAAGATTGGAAGGATTTGGACCTATTGAAACTCCTTATATTCCATACGTGAAGTATTCAGCACCAGGAAGCGGAGAACTTGCTAAAGACACTGCTTTCATGATGAAAGACAACGATGCAGTGGTAC
The DNA here is from genome assembly GCF_000745485.1 of Methanobacterium veterum. Lineage (NCBI taxonomy): Archaea > Methanobacteriati > Methanobacteriota > Methanobacteria > Methanobacteriales > Methanobacteriaceae > Methanobacterium > Methanobacterium veterum. The sequence goes on along the minus strand of NZ_JQJK01000009.1, from coordinate 92,001 downwards.
TGAAAAATCATGGAACAGTTGCTGCAGGTGTTAATCTTGATGAAGCAACTCTTCTTGCGGAATTTATAGAAGATATTGCTAAAATACAGTATATTGCCCACACTTTAAGTTTAAATTCTGATATATCAGTCTAATTTTAAAATTGATTCAAGATTTTTTCATTTTAAATTTATTAAAAATAAGGCAGAGAACGGAGAAAGTTCTCTGCCATGTGGAGTTAATTAAGTCATGTTTTTTTTTTGTTTGGTATGGAATTCGCTTTCAACCTAGATATCCTATCTTTCGTAGTAATGACGGGTGAATCTGTGATATACAATAGTTAGGACCTAGAATATTGTTTCAAGCTCATTTCCCAATATCATACATACATTACCTAATTTTTCTAGCGTTGCCTGTACTACTCCACACAAACCATTAACAATGGTTACAATTAGGGGTTTACAATTGGTGGATACATTTGTACTTATCTGCGATGTATCTTCAGATAATGGAACATCTGATGAATCAATTACAGTACAATTACCATTATCTAATTCATTTACATCATTATCTTGACTCTCATTTAATTGATCTATATCATAGGAACCATCATATCCAAATTCAATACTTAATTCCGTGAACATGCCATATTCATCTTCATCAAGCTGATCATCTGCGTTTAACTCATCGAAATTATCTTCATCTGACGGACTTGATACATCAAGTTCATCCAGATAACCAGCGTCTTCATCAACAGTATCTAATATTTCCAACAAATCATTACCTATATCATCAAATTCATCCATACTTGCGGATTCAACCATATTATTGCTATCTGGTTCATCTATGTATTCAATATCTTCGCCAGGGATATTAAATGAACTAACGGCGTAATTATCAGTTTCATCCGGCTGATCATCCGATATACATTCTAAATCTGATGGATCTATCACTGTATAATTGCCAATATAGTTACCATCATCGTCATATCCATCAATATAACCGCTATCTTCATCTTCTGGATCTGAAACATCAAATGTTACCCTATCATTATTAGATGAGTTTAATACTTGAGATATACCTTTAATATCATTATTGGTTTGTTTAACTGCTGTAGAAGCGACGGTTTGCTGATCTACAGGAGAATCTACTGCAAATGCCGGTGCCACTCCTATCATCAAGATTACAAGAAAAATTGCCATTAACACTTTCACATCATCACATCCAATTATAACAATTCATGATTTTGATTAATAAGTTTCATAGTATATAATCTTAACTATTTTAACGGCGTATTAACGTCTATTAATTGTTCCATTAAGGCAATATTGCTCTTAAGTGACAAATAAGATTTATATAAGATCATTTTACAAAATTAATATTGCTATAACTGAATAAATAGAAACAAAGTCATATTATCCAAAATTTGAATTAAATATATTGGCATGAACTAGCAAAATAAAGTCTAAAATTTGGACCAATAGGACAAGAATTATTTAAAATAAAGTCTAAATTTTGGACTAATATATGAAAGTAGAATAAACCTAAATTGGATTAAATATTTGACAGAAATTAGTAGAATAAAGTCCAAATCTAAGATTAAATACTAACAAAAACAGTAAAATAAGCCTATTTTCAGACAAAATACACTGACAAATAGTAAAATAAAGCCCAAGTCAGACAAAATACACTGACAAATAGTAAAATAAAGCCCAAATTTGGACTTAAACTAGATAAAATAATTAATTTACAATGCCTTCTAAAACCTTAATTTACTTTTAACATTACAATATTATTCAAAAAAACATATTATCTTAAATTAGATTAAGTTAATTAATTTATTTTATCAACTTAGCCCATATTATCAAAAAATAAGTAAATTACCTTAAATTAGATTATTAAGTTAATTAGAGAGTTACAATGTTTAAAAGATAAATAATTCACTTAAACTAAAAATTAAAAGTGAAAACAGCATATATCTAAAAAAGAAAGTTTTGAGAAAATATCAGCTGAAAATAACGGTAAGTTACCTATGCTGACATCAATCAAAAGTAGCTAAATTAAGTTAATATTTATTTAAAATTAAATTCAGTCTCTAACAGACTCTAGTTCGCTTAAAACATTCCATATAAGGGTTCTTGCATGTATTGGAATATTTGGATCATTACTAATTTCGTCAAGTATTGAAATTACAGTACTTGCACGGATAGTAGGTTCTTCATCATCTTTTGCCAATATATCCTTAGATTCTTCTGCTGCTCTCCTAATATTCCTAGGAACGCTTGTATCTTCCATTATATGTTGTAATATCTGATTAACACGATCAAATGCCTCTTCATTCATAATGTGACCTCCATAATATTTTTAGATAAAAGAATTCATAAAATAATCTAACTATTATTTTTTATATTTGATAAACTAAAAACCTTTTGGTATTTCAATAATTCACCTGTTTCTATTTGAATTTGAAAAATTTAAGATTTCCCCTATGAACTTCATATAGAAAATAATACAACTTACTTTATACTGACATAAATTTAACTTTTTAGCCTTTAGAAGCCACAGCAATGGCTACAGTAACCCCATTAAATGATGTTTTCTTTAATACAAGCCTAGAATTTCCTCCAGCAGTTATTAAAGCAACAGGCTCACAAACTCCATAAATACCAAATTTTTTCTTAACAAATGATGATTTTGAATATCCATCATAGTTAAATTTTTTTAATTCATCTAAAGGAATTATTTCAAGGGGTATGTTAAATTCAGAAACCACTTCAATTATACCCTCCTCATTCCTTTTCATTTCACCTGTTGAAATTACATCTATTCTTGCAACTGGTAAATTGAGAGTATTCATTGCACTTGTAATTGCACCTTCAACATTTTCTTTTGAAATATCTCTTCGTGCACCTATACCAACTGCAAACTTTTTAGGTTTTAAAATAATTTCAGTATCTCCAAATAACACTTTAAAATTATTTTCACCAGACTCAACTAAATTATAAGAAGATTTAACCTGTGGATCATCTGAAACAAAATTAAACCTTAATGGAACCAGCAGTTCAGGAAATTCCCCCTGGACCAAAGCAGAATTTATACTTTTTATTCCTCCAGGATTTTCAATATCCAGATAATATTTTTTTGCAAGTGAATCTATCCCTAATTTGCCATGTACATCTGTAGCTGTTGTTATAACTGGATCAGCACCCGTAATTTCTGCAATTTTCTTTGTAATTTCATTGGCACCGCCAAAATGACCTGAAAGTAAGCTTATAACATGTTTTCCAGCGTCGTCCATGACCAGGACTGCAGGATCTTCCAGTTTATTTTCAAGTAATCCGCAGATATTTCTTACCATAATTCCAGATGCCATTATGCCAATTATACAATCATATTTGCTGAATACAGATTGTAATGTCTTTTTAACATTTTTATGGAATATATCCACACCAGTTATTGTAGGATCATCTGCAAGATTTTCCCTGATTTTAGACGCAATATCCTGAGAATTCGTGGTTATGGTGATTATAGCAATTTTCAAAGAAAAATCTCCGGTTTTACTTTAATTAAAATGTAACTTCTAAACAGATATCATATATAAAATAAGTTTTCTACATTAAAATATTGTTTGGTATAGAGTGAAGTCATACCACTTTAAAATTTCATGATATGCTTCGTTTTGAATTTAAATAGCAGTTTAATTTATTATAACATTAATCTAAATTTTTAAAAGTACAGGAAAGTTTAATCGAAATTGACAAAAATAAAGCATATTCCACTAAATTTTATGGGCTTATTGATGTTAATCGGGCTGGAGCTGAAATATTTAGAAAACGCTGCTGAATATCAGCTATAAGCGAGTAATCTATTATGGATCACGTTTTTCAAGGACATGACCCCATTCATTTTTTAAAATCAAAATTATACCGGTTGTAATATTACTATTGAACGTAAAAAATGTATAAACGGCTATTTATCCTTTTTTTAGATTAATAAAACACAATAAAAGCTGCAAAAAATGAAAATTAAATTAATTGCATAATGAATAGAAAAAAGGTTTAACACCTTTTCCATTCAGGTTTAACCCGGAATGTTACTAAATAAAATATCATCATTATGACTGCAATACTTATGAGTTCATAAGCAGGATCTATTGCTGCCTGGGTAAATAGCGATGGTGTTTGCAGAATTGAAGCTTGAGGATGAATAATAGCTGATTCATAGATATTATTAGCAGCATGCATACCAATAGCTAGCTCTAGTGTTCCGCTTTTAAGAGTGATAAATGCTAAGGAGAATCCAACTACTACATAATAAACCATTGCTAGAATTCCACCTGCACTGATTTCAGGGTTTACTATATGGGGTAACAGGAATAAAATACCGTTTATCAGTGCTAGCACTAAAAAATTTCTGGTTAATAGCCCGGTTCCCTGCATCCAGTAGCCTCTGTAAGTGAGCTCTTCGCTAGTAGTTTGAAGTGGTATCAGCACCAAGATGAACGGCAGGAAGTATAAGAACTGTGAAATATTATTACCGTTAAACTGGATGTTTGATGAATTCAATCCATATAAAAGAACATCTGAAAGGATTAAAAGCAGTAAAAAAAATCCAAAGCCATAAAGAATAGGCTTCACGTTGATATTTTTAAAGGGAGTTATAAGTGTAGAAAATGGTCTTTGATGCACATAACGGACGCTTATGAACACTCCAATTATTCCACAAATTGCAGGACACATGGTAACCACAAAATAGGCCAGCGGGTGATTGAACTGATGTTAAGTGTTCCAAGATTAACTGATGATCCAAAGGCCATTGCAACGATGAACTGTACTGCAGCGCCAACAATATAAATAAAAAAATAAATAATAAATATTCCAATAATATACCTTATTAAACTTGTTTTACCTTTACGAGCTTGATCAAGAAATGTTTCCATTATATATCACCTTTTATTAGCAAACCAAATATTGAATTATCTCTTAAATAAACTTTTCTTACATAAATTCACTAATATTAAGCATTTCATAATAAATAACATGCATTTTAATCTTATTTGTGATGAATTAAAAAAAATTTAAATAATTATAATTAAAAGAAGCCTAATAAATATTTTTTTTAAATTTATTTGCTCATTTATGCTCTAATTAATAAAAATTTAAATATGACTTGTTAAAAATATTGTTATTGAAGGGGGATGTATTATGAAACAAAAAATATTAATAGTTGGAATTTTGCTAATTGCAGGTTTACTTTTAGCTTCTCCTGCATCAGCAGCTACATCAGTAGATAAAAACACGCATAATGTGTACAGCACTAAATTTCATTGTTATGGGTCTATGACATATGTTACTTACAAAATTAGTGCATCTCATTATAGAACCTATGTTTATATTAAATATAAGAATGGGAAGGATGGAAAGTTGCAGATTGATTTAACTAAGCCTTCATCTAATAAAATCAAAATGACTGTTCTTCAACGTACTGACTGGGGTAATTCATATAATACAAAATATATCTACACTTCTTGGAGCGTTTACAAGTTCTATTTCTCCTATTTTAAATATGTGTTAAGATCAATGACATCTTAACCATTCTAAATTTTTATTTTTTTAAACTCGTAAAAATTAAGTAATTGCCATTAATAAGATATAAATCTCAAGGAATGCTTATTTATATGCTTTATAACAACTTAATTTTTAAAATAATTAACTAATACCATCATAATTTTAATTTATTTATTATATATTCTATTTTTTCAAAAATTAAACCATATATATCATATAAACATGAATAAATAGGTAAAATTAAAATTAACCCTATTAATAATCTTAAATAGTCTTCTTTGAAACTTTTTTCAAATATAGAAAAGAGTAAAATATATTACATCTGCAAATAAATTTAATACTTAGCTAAGAAAAGCGTATGGGTAATGGTAAATAAAAATTCACAATCGAGATTTATTTAGAATTATATCTTGGTGTATCCATGTACGTAATAGTAATGGGCGGGGGAAGAGTAGGACTTAACTTATCATCCTTTTTAATTTCAGATGGGCAGGACGTTACACTCATTGAAAATAACGAAGAATTATGCTCAAAAGCTGCTTCAGAATTGGATGCTATGATTATCTGTGGTAACGGCACCGATACAAAGACACTTGAAGAAGCAGATATAAAAAGTGCAGATGTTTTTGTGGCAGCCACTGGAAATGATGAAACAAACCTGCTGGCATGCATTCTTGTTAAAGATTACAATGTTTCTAAAATTATCACCAGAATAAGCGATCATACCCATGCAAAAGCATTTAAAAATGCAGGTATTGATTTTGCGATAAGTCCTGAGCTTACTGCGGCCAGTTACCTTGAAAAAATAATATTACGGCCAAAAATAGCAGATCTTGTTGTTTTAGGGAAAGGGGACGCAGAATTACTTGATGTTAGTGTAGAAAATAACAAAGTTATTGGTAAAAAAATAGGTGATATAAGTCCAACCAAGGACTATATCATAGTGTCCTTGCATGAAAATGGGAAGATAACAATTCCAATGATGGATACTGTCCTTGAAAGAGGATTTAAAATCTCGATCCTTGCAAAAACAGGGTCTATAAAAAAAGTTATAGATTTATTCACATAAAAAAGATGATATACATTTAAATATGATTTAATAAGGTTAAATGAGTTAAAATAAATGATTAAATACATTAATGCCTAAACTTTTAAACAAGTCATAAAATCCAATGTATAAAATGAAAACATACCATATTATCATTATAAACTTCTTTTTTCTGGCTTCTTTTTTATAAAATTCATGGAGCATATAGTAAATTGCCCAATATAATCATAAATATACTTATTAATAAAAAATAATAATTCAGATATTTACTTTAAAAATTTGTATATAAATATATTCAAGCTAAAATCATTAAAAATTAAAATACATTCTCAAAAGAAGATAAAAATAAGATATCAGGTTAATTAATTACAGTATACTCTTAAAAAATCATAAATATGTGAAAGGAGTATAGCAAAGAATCTAAATAATAAATGGATTACAATTCACAAACAAATGAATCCATAAATCATATCAAAACTGTAAAAATCCCAAATAAAACAGATGCAACTAAAATAAATAATAAAACCGTTATTTTAGACAGTGAAACTGCTTCTGTAATTTTTTCAGTTGTTAATGGGCTTAATTCATCCCCTATCTCATAATAACCTATTTTTTCAAGTTTAATATCAAGAGCACCAGCTGCTGCAGCCATAGAAAATCCTGAATTTGGGCTTTCTGGTTTTCTTGCATCTCTTCTCATTATATTATATGCATTTTTCCAGTTTAACCTTAAAAACACAGCTGCAATTACAATAAAGACCCCTGTAATCCTTGCAGGTATAAAATTCAAGACATCATCTGACTTTGCAGAAAACCATCCTATTTTTATCTTTTCAGGTGTTTTGTAGCCCACCATGGCATCAAGTGTATTTATAACTCGGTACACAACAGCCCCCGGAACTCCAAATATAAATGCATAAAACAGGGGAGCTATAATAGAATCTGTAATGTTTTCAGTGAGCGTTTCTATTGTTGCAGATACCAGATCTTCTTCATTAAGTTCCATTGTATTCCTGCTTACAAGAAAAGACATTGATTGTCTCGCTTTTTCAATATTATGATCTATATCATTTTTCATATTTTCTGCAGAAGTTAATAGGACCTTAATTGCAAATGTAGTCGATAAAATTATAGAAGAAATCAAAATGTATAGTATGTAATTGAATGCTGACAGATGGAGTAAGACATAGGTTGCAAGTGTAAAAATGATTACAACCAGGAATGTTAAAATTATTCCGGAAATTTTACTTCTGTAGCTGGTGAGATATCCACTTAAAAAATCTATCAATTTCCCCATCCAGACTACAGGGTGTATTTTTGCAGGTAATTCTCCAAATATGACATCGATGACTATTGCAATTATGATTATGAATATAGTTAGTTGAAGATACATTGAATTCCTCTAGGCCATTGTTAAATAAGATGTTATAACTAAAGATAGATGAAATTATTGTTAAATAAATTACAGCTCTGTAAAAATTATCATGTATTTATGAAATTATTTTTAAACTTCATGTAGTTACCCTAAACATTACACTTGAACCATGAAATATTTAATTTCTTCAAACTTTTCCACAAGGCTCAAATTATAGAAAACTCCATTATTATGATTTCACGATTTAAATTTCCCTTTTTAATACAAGATCTGGTGGAGTTTCAGAGGAAAAAAGTGAATTGTGAAGCGGGATACGATGAAAAACTCTGTCATTATTCTAAATTGTTAAATTAACATATTGCAAGATTTAGAGAGCATAACATGCATTTCAAGTGTAAATTTGTACTTGAAACTGCCTCTGTGATTTGACATGTTTACTAACACTGAAATATAATTCATTTTATTAAATTCAAACGTAGTTTTCACTTGAAATTATCTATTTAACATAATTCTCCTAAAATTTTATTGATTTACACTTGAAATACAACTGTTAGTTACAGAATTCAATAAAACATTTGAATTTACACTTAAATTTAACTGAACTAATTTTAAGAGTTATATATTTTAAAATTTACACTTGAAATCAATCTATTTAGCATAAAACAATAAATTTTTTGATTTATACTTTAAATACAACTGTTAAGTACATAAATTGATAAAAATATTAAATTTACACTTTAAACTTAAGCCTAATAATTTTAAAAGTCGTATAGTTAAATTTTACACTTGAAACGTGCCTATGCAAATTAATATTAATAACTTTTATCGATTTACACTTGAAACTTAACTCTAAGCGCTAAATTGATACTATTAATAATTTTACTACTTTAAACACGGTTTAAATGATTAAATGTTGTATTTTAAGATATTACACTTAAAATATATCTATTTAAAGTAATTACAACATATTTCCTTCATTTAAAGTTAAAAAGTATATTTATATGTCAAACATGATAAAAAAGCTAAATTTACATTTTAAACTTGACTCTAAGCGCTAAATTTATAATAATGTTAATTTTAACACTTTAAACATTATTTAAATAATTTTAAATGTTATATTTTAGAATATTACACTTGAAATGTATCTACTCACCCTAATTTTGATTATTTTTGTTGATTTATACTTAAAATTAGTATTTATGTGTTAAATATAACAAAGAGATTGAACTTACACTTGAAAAATAACTAAACTAATTTTAACAAATGTATAATGATTTTACACTTGAAAAATAACTAAACTAATTTCAACAGATGCATAATGACTTTACACTTGAAAAATAACTAAGCTAATTTTAACATGTTTACAATGATTTTACACTTGAAACGCGACTCTATTTACTTTAACATGTTCAATACGCTTAAAAAGAAGCTGTTCAAATCCATTTTATTACTCATTATTGCTTTTTAACTATAAATTGAAGTTTACATGTTGAAATTACAAAAAGCTAAACTTACACTTGAAAGGTAACTAAGCCAATTTTAACAAATTTATATCGTTTTTACACTTGAAATAAAGGTTATAGTAAATAAAAATGAAAAATTTAAATAAATTATTTTTTTACTAAAAATTTTATAAAAAGACAAATTTTAGGTTACTTTTTCTAAAAAATTTCATTATACAAATTTTAATATAATAAATAGATTTTTTAAGCATGGATTAAATATGAGTATACTATTAAAGTACAAGTTACACTTGAAACGCAAGTAGGTGTTAAAAAATGTCAAAAATTGAAAGTAAAGTTCAAAAATGGCTCTCTGATGAAGGTCTCTTCAGACAAAAAGTTCCTGATGACAATACAAATTTTCACTTCATGATAAATTACCCTGAAGGCCATGTTCTGGACATTATTCAGCCAAAAGGAAAAGATGACATGGTTTTAATTGCATGTGCAACTAATGTAAGTCCAGAACATCAAACTGAGATTAAAAAATTATCTAGTAAAAAAAGAGAAGAATTTATCTGGGATATAAGGTTTCTTTTAAATAATCAGTTCGTTGATTTCCAGCTGCAGCATCCAGACAATATTTTACAGAATTTTGTAATTACAGAAGAAATTTTTGAAGATGGATTGAACAAGGACAGGTTAATTTCAACTGTAAAAAAGATCTTCAGGGCCAAGTTACAGGGAATCTGGAAAATACAGAGAGAATTCGGACTTGGCGAAGAGAGTCAAGGAAGTATTCAGCAGGATAACATGTATGTATAACTCTTAAATTCATTTTTTAAGAGATATAAACTTTTTATTTTGATTTTAGCGCGTTTTATATAATTATAACTTAATTATAATCATTTATATGTATTTATAAGTTAAAATATTACTATAAAACTTATAAATACATGATTTATGTATTTTTTCTGGTTTTTTACTGTATAAACATACAATCAACAAGAAGTATTGCAACAAAAATTAAAACAGATATTACACTTGAAATAGATGTCATGAAACTATTTACTAACTTAAATAATAAAACAAAGGTAGCAATCTATTACTTATCATGAAATGGATAGATCAGAATAAAAAAACATCAAAATAAGTTAATTTTTAAATTTTAATACAGTTGAAATTGTAGTCAAAATAAAACAAGTTTAAGGTATAAAAACAAAAAATACAATCAAGTTTATGGTTAAAAGATTATAAACAATCTGAAATTTAAATTATATTCATGAACATTTTATTAAAAGATTAAATCTAAATTTTAAACATTGAAACACATACTTAACAAAATACACTTGAAACATAACTGTTTTAAGAGAAATCCAACACTGAAAACAAATACAAAAAATGAAAATTATTTTTTAGATCGCATATTACAAAGCAAGACATGCATTTCAAGTGTAAATAATTTCTCAAAAATTAATTTTTAGTAAGTAAGACATGCATTTCAAGTGTATTATAAAATAAGCTTTGTAAAGTAAAAATTTTTTATTGGTTTTAATATCTTTTTTTCATAAAACTACTTTAAAAAAAATGTAAATTTCAGTATATCTTCTTTAATTATTAATTTAAGTCATAAAAATACCTTTTATATTTATTTTAAGGTAAAAAATTTGATTAAGACACAATATAGAGTCAATAAATCTTAATAAATTTATTCAAACCGTTTAAATTATATAAACATTCATACTAAACAAATTAAGATTAAATATCCTATTTAAATTATATTTATCAAGCTTTACTATGGTTTTTATATCAAAATATTAAATTATTACCTTTTTAATGGAAAATACTTATTTACAGTTGAAATATATGTTATTTAAAGATCTATGTAAAAAAAACATTTAAATTCATTTTAACTGATTTTTTAATTATAAATAATATTTCAGGTATTTAATTTATAATGATTTACAGGTTATAATATCAATAAGTAAAGTTAATATATCTTTAATGACAAAAGTACCGTTTCGTAGTTTTATTTATTTTAGGATATAAAAGTAAAATATAAGCAGTGATTTTAATATAAAGTTTTTTATAGTAGATAATAGAATAAATCATTTAATTTTATAGGACATTTAAATTAAACATTGATGAGACATTATTTATATCTATTTTTATCCGATTTAAAGAATTAATTAAGAAATTAATATTATATAACAAATTTAAATCTATTTTCAGGCCATAATAAACTTTAAATAACAGCTATAAATTTTAAAAACTCTAATTTATTTTTATGTTTAATATATGGTTTATCATGATATCAATTTTAATAATTTGAATTATTTTTAAAATTTAAAAGGTAATTTTTCAAATTGATATTAAAATCATTATAAATTGTATCTACTGTTAAAACTACATAGATCCAATCAATAGTTTTGTAATTTACCTATTCTGATTTTATACATAAATATTCAGTATAAAGGAATGAAATTAAGCTTTATATAATCTATAATCAGTAAATTTTATGTATTTTCAAATTATAACAAGCATATTACATTTTACACCTAAAATTTGATTATTAAGTATATAATACAATACCCAGCTATATTTACACTTGAAATATAACTTTATTAGTTATAATGATTTTATTACAGTTTTACACTTGAAATATATGTTGTAATAATCTAAAAAATATAATAATCCTGTATTATCACTAATTATTTAGATTATGTCTTAGTACTTTTAATTGCCACAATGACTGCAAGTGTAACTACTAATTAACAGCAAGAACTAATTTGTTTTCATTAAATTGAAATATTTCCAGATATATTTCAATTTATATCAAATGTATTTACACTTATTTTCTCTTATTAAACTTATATTTGACATTTATACTTTTAATAAAGTTGTAATATGCTTAAAATATTCAAATATGGCTTAAATAATCATTGAATATAAAATATTTTTAATTACTATATATTAATTAATAAATTAGAACTTTTAAAGCAATTATTTTTAATTTAATTATACTTAAGCTGTTTTTATGATTATACCCTAATTAAAAAGCTTTAAAAATTTTGTTTTATTTCTAAATATTAATAAATCAATTTTAAAACATTTAAAATGCTTTATTTCCTATATTTTAACTGTTACAAGTGTATTATAAAAAAATAGGCTTAAATACTATTTAAACATAAAATTGAGTTAAATTTGATATATTTAATTTAACTATTGTAAATCATGCTAAATTTACTATTTTAAAATTACAGTTGAAATACTACTGCTCACATTAGTTTAGATATATATTTACACTGGAAAGGCTACTGGTATCTGCAACTTATGTTTATTTGATTATAGTGTCTTTGCATTATAGTTCTGCTTCAGGTTAAATTGTACTTCTGCTGTTTATTTTTATACATTTCTAATTTTGAGTTACACTTGGAATATTTAAAGTCACATTAATACTAAAAACCAGAAATAAAGTGAAATATCATAAATTTCACGTATATTTTAATTATTAAATTAGAAATAAAGTAAGATATCATCAGTTCATGAGTATCAATTAGCAAATTAAAACTTTTAAAGTGGACTATTTTTAATTTAATTATATCTAAACTGTTTTTATGGTTGTACTTCAACTAAAATAAAGTATTCTTCTTTAAAACTGTGTAAAATCAAAAGAAGGAGATGTTAAACTTGCACAGAAATTTACAGGAAACTGTGAAATATTACCTGTTGTTAACTTTATCTATTTAATTAAATACTCATTAATTTTATATCTAATTTACACTTGAAATACTACTGATATTTATTTTAACTGCTTTATAATTTTGAATTATAGTTAAAATTAGCTAATATATCATATTAGTACATTTTTTATTAATTAATATATCCAACTTATATGCACTTTAAAGCTACATATATAGCATTATTAATATATTCAAATGCTTTATAACTTAGAATTAGACTTGAAGCAGTACTAATATTTTTAATTGATTCATAATCCAAAATTATACTTTTAATAGCATTTATATTTATTATAATATGTTTAAATTTCTAATATTCTTAAATTAGACTTTAAATATTACAGATGTGTTTATTAAGTTTATAATTTTAAATTAAAGTTATTAAAATATGTTTAATTAGTTTTTATTTTTAAGTTAGACTTTAAATAGTATATAAATGTTTTAATTAGTTTTAGTTAGCTTGAAAAGGTATATTTTACATTAATTGATTTAAATAACTTTAAATTACATTTAAACTAGATGTTAAACTTTAATTGATTTATAATTTTGAATTATATTTGTAATATTGATGTATTTTAAATAGATCCCTAATTTTGAGTTACACTTGAACTGGTACTGGTATTTAATTTAATTAAGTTATAATCCTGAACTAAACTCAAAAATGTTGTATATTTTCTTAATTAGCTTGTAATTTTGGTATTATACTTAAATTAACACTGATGTAATTCAATCAGTTCCAAATTTTTAATTATACTTAAATTAATATAGATCTAATTATAATCTGTTCATAATTTTGAATTATTTGAAATAACACTGGTATTTGATTATAATTTTGAATTAAACTTGAACTGGTATGTTTTACGTTAATTAATTTAACTACTTTAATTAATTAAAAAAGTGCTAAATTTACTTTAATTGATTTTATACCCTTAAATTGTTCTAATAACAGTATTAAATTTATTTGATAATTTTTATATCTTTAAATTATCTCTTTAGAATTATTTTTAATCTTTTATAATCTAGTTTTAGACCATTAAGTTACCTTTAAAATATTATTAAACTTAATTTATTTACTTTAATGACATTATACTAGTAAATACACTTAAAATAGTTTAAATTTACTTCAATTTAAATTTTATACCATTAAATATCATCAAATAGTTTAGATTTAGTTTAATATATTTTATACTCTTAAATTCACTTAATCTTTTTAATCTAGTTTTAAACCATTAAATTACCTTTAAAACATTATTAAATTTGATTTTTTCATTTTAATAATGTTATACCTTAAATTACTTTTAAAATACTATTAAATTTAATTTTATGCTATTAAATTACTTTTAACGTATTATTAAATTTAATTTCTTTGATTTAATAATGCTGTGACATTAAATTAATTTTAGTCTTTTATAATTTAATTTTAGACTGTTAAACTATCTTTAAAATATTATTAAATTTGATTTTTTTAATTTAACAATTTCATATTCTTAAATACCTTTAGAATAGTTTAGCTTTACTTTAACTGATTTTATACTATTAAATACCTTTAGAATAGTTTAGCTTTACTTTAACTGATTTTATACTATTAAATATTTTTAGAATAGTTAGACCTGTTTTAATTGATTTTATATTCTTAGATACACTTAGAGTAGTTTAGATTTACTTCAATTAGATTCTATATTCTCCAAATTACACTTAGAGTAGTTTAGATTTACTTCAATTGATTTTATACTCTACAAACTATCTTAATATTAATTTACTCTATTAATTTTATACTCTTAAATTACACTTAAAATGCCTTATTCTATTTAATTTAAATTTTAAAATAATATAAACATTTATATTGTTTTTATACTCTTAAATTACACTTAAAATAATATTTTGAGGCATGTAAACTGTTCTAATTTTTTATTTAAATATTTAATTATGAATTCCTGGCTTTTCTTGAATTACACTTGAAACACTACTATTATTTAGATCTATATTAAATGCAGAATATAGTTGAAATATTTTTATTTAAAGTAAATTTGAGATATTATTTCCATTTTATTTTAGTATAGTCCCATTTACACTGCATTTAAATATTAATACGTCTCAATTGTGGGATGTTTACAATAATGCAAATTTGTTTATGATCTTTGTACATTTGATACAGTTGAAATGACTCTCTGCATAAAATCATTCATTAATTCATGAATCAAATGTTACACTTGAAATGGATGTCCCTTACAAAATTAAAATTTCAAAATATCTTAGAGAATTATTTGTTTACACTTGAAATGTAGGTCTCATTATCTACAAATTAAATCTGATCTAAAAAATCAATTTAAATATTTTAAATTCAATAAATATTGGTTAAAAATGTTTTATATTAAAAAATATATTATTAAAATACTTAAATTTTATTTTAAAGTTGTGAAACTCTGCTTTTGTAATATATTAATAATTTTATTTTTTAAATTATTAAGTTTAATTGGCAGCAGTAGCTTCAAAATGTTTTTTACACTTGAAATGCATGTCCCTTGTTAAAATGAAAATTTTGCTTTATGGGTTTTTTACACTTGAAATGCATGTCCTTTTATATGGAATTGTAATACAAATAATATTGAATTTATTATTTTACACTTGAAATGCACCTCTCTGTTTGAACATTTATATGAGTTGAGTGACAATTTAATTTACTAGAGAAAGATTTCAAGTGTATTGATATTTTTCGATCATTCTTTTGAAGCTTGAAGTATTATTAATTAAAGGCTTCTTTTAACTATAAATAAGTGGTCAGTATGAACATCTTTGAAGAACTCGGTGAAAAAAACACTGTTTTTAAGTGCAAAAAATTTTTGGATCATAGATTTTTACCTGATAAGTTACCTCACCGTGAAGAACAGATCCGATCTGTTGCTAAATATTGGATTGAAGCTTTAAACAGCGTCACTCCACCAGATATAACTATTTACGGTAAGACAGGTACTGGAAAGACAGCAGTAGCTAAATTTACAAAAAAACAATTATTACAGATGGCAAAGGACAAAAATCTTAATGTAAGGGTAGAATATGTAAGATGTACTGATTACACAACTGAATATCAAGTTATAGCTCATTTATGTCAGCAAATGGGTCAAAACGTTCCTTACAGAGGTTGGACAAAAGCTGAAGTGATACAATCATTTAGAAATCTTTTTAAAAAGAATGTATTTGGAAAGGACCTTATTTTAATTATTCTTCTTGATGAAATCGATATATTATTGAAAAACGATGGTGATGGTCTTCTTTACACTCTTACAAGGACTGAAAATGTTGCAATCGCGTCTATAAGTAACTATGTTGATTTTAAAAAATTCATAAAACCAAGGGTAAAAAGCAGTTTACGTGATCGAGAGATTGTTTTCCCACCGTACAATGCTCAACAACTTGTTGATATCCTGGAAGAAAGGGCAGCATTGTCTTTTAGAGACAATGTCTTAAATGATGATGTAATTCCGCTTTGTGCAGCTCTTGCAGCAAAAGAAGAAGGGGATGCTAGATATGCTCTGGACCTCCTCAGGACTTCAGGTGAACTTGCAGATGAAAAAGGTTCTGACATTGTATTTGAGGATTATGTAAGGGAAGCAAAGGACCATATTGAGCATAACAAAGTTACTGATATCATAATGACTTTACCAAGCCAGCAGCAGAAAGTTCTGGAATCATTACTCTATCTTACTAAGAGAAAAGAAGAAATAACATCTGGAAGACTCTATGAAGTTTATAAAGAAGTTTCCAAGGGAGATTCAGTATCTTATCGTCGGATATTTGATTTTATAAATGAATTAGAAATGTTAGGACTTATTTCAACTAAAACAATCTCTAGAGGTAGGGGTAGAGGACGAACAAATATTATAGATTTACAGTGTGAAATTAATCTTCTTGAGGATGCTATGTGGAGTGCATAGTGTCATAACTTTTTATTTTATACTAACTAAAAAGAGTATTTTTTCTACATATCAATCTATTTTCACTTGAAATATATCCTACTTTAAAAAAGTGTTGACTAAACAGGCTTATTAAACTTATTTTCACTTGAAATGCATCTTAATTATATTTTAAAGCATCTATCTTAAGATTAATTAATGTTTAATATTTTAGAATTTTTAAAACAAAAAATAAATGATGTATATTAGTTAAATAGCCGTTCATGCCCAGAATGTTGTGTAAATAATATCGCTTCATTTTCGTGTGTCTGGTTAAGTAAATTGCATTTTTTTAAGATAAATCACATATAATCAATTAAAACTACAATTTAACGTGAAGTATAACTCATGCACCGGATCATGGACATGATCGAAATTAGTTTTATAGACTATTCATAGTTAATATAATTAACTGATTTTATTTAATCACAGACTTTAACAGAGCCATTCTAACAGGTACTCCATAAAAAGCCTGCTCAAAGTATCTGCCCTGCGGAGTATTATCCACATCATGTGATATTTCATCGATTCTAGGCAGTGGATGCATTACAATGGCATCACTTCCCTCTAAAAGCTTGGAAGTGATGGTATAAGCACCCTTAATTTTCAAATATTCTGCAGGATCAGGGAATCTTTCTTTCTGGATCCTTGTCACGTACAGAACATCTGTCTTATCCAGCACTTCATGGATATTATCAGTTTCGTACACGTCAACTCCACTTTTACTTAGGTCATGGAGAATTTCACGGGGCATTTTAAGTTCTTTTGGTGATACAAAGCTCACATCAACATCGAACTTTGCAAGTGCATATGCCAGGGAATGTACTGTCCTTCCATATTTAAGGTCTCCCACAAGTGCAATACGCAGGTCATCAATTCTTCCAAGGATTCGTTTCATAGTATAAAGATCAAGCATTGTTTGAGTTGGGTGCTGGCCGGCACCGTCTCCCGCATTTATTACAGGGACATCAACTATATTCGCGACAAAACGGGCAGTTCCTTCCATATTATGCCTTATAACAAGTGCATCAGAATATTCCCCTACTATCCGCACGGTATCTGTTAAGTTTTCACCCTTCGTTGCAGAACTTGTCCCAGCTTCTGCAAAACCAATTGTACTGCCGCCCAGACGTTTCATTGCAGCTTCAAATGAAAGCCTTGTCCTTGTTGATGGTTCATAAAAAAGCATTCCCAGCAGTTTTCCAGACAGCGCATCTGATTTTTTTTCTGATCTAGCGATAGGTTCCATTTCTTCGGCTAGTTTCAGGATATATTCTATATCTTTTCTGTCAAAATCCCTTATTGAAATAATATCTTTTTGATTGAAAGCCATAAACACACCATAACTGAACTTTTAAGATTATTCGTAGTGATTTTAAGTTTATTAATTTGAGAATGTAATTAAAATATTCTTATTTTCTTTAGATTCTAATCATATTTTAAGTTTATAGTGAATGACATGTGAAAATTCTATGAATTTTCACGGTTACGGAACTGTCAAAAATCGAAGATTTTTGCGGCCGAGGAAATAAATTTCCTCAGGCGTAGAAAAATGCATGGCATGCAAACACTTCGTGTGCGCTGTTACAAAATCGTAGATTTTGTAAACATTTTTCTCCAGCTTCGTTCCGTAAACATAAGTTTTTAAATGATAAGATAATTAGGTTACGTGCTTTGAATTTTTCGAATACTTAAAAATTTTAAGTCAAAAAATATTTGGTCATTCACTATACTCATACTACAAATTCCTTGCAAATGTCAAGTAACCAGTATGGCCAACAGCCCTTGTTTTGGGCCTAGTTCCTTTAGCCTTTACTTCAATTTCGCGTAAATTACACTCAACAGTATTTAGATCTGAAAAACCGAATTTTTTAAGCACTTTATGAAGTACCTGTACCTGTTCAATGTAAGGAGCATAAGTTGCAATATAGCCTCCGATTTTAAGAGCCTCTTTGGCATGTTCAACAACATCCCACGGCCTTGGTAAATCCAAAAATATTACATCAACATCTTTTTCTTCAATTCCTTCAGTGATATCTTTGCATTTAATATGCACGTTTTCAAGGCCAAAATTCTCCACGTTACGTTTTGCAATTTCTGTAAAATCTTCACGGATCTCGTATGAGTTTACTTCACCTTCTTTCCCCACTATATTTCCAAAATGAAGTGCTGTGGCCCCGGCTCCAGTTCCGGCATCAATTACCCTGTCGCCAGAACCCATACCTGTAAATGCTGTTATAATTCCTATATCTTTAGGTAATATTATTGAACATTTTCTTTCCATTAAATCAATATAATCATTGATATTTGCCTTTAAAACTTTAAATTCATGACCTAAATGAGTTTTAAGGATATCTCCTGGTTTACCATTTTCCATATCCTCTTTTGTTATAAAACCAAAGTTAGTGTGAAATTCTTCATCCCGGGCAATGTATTTCTTGCCCCTTTCATCCATTAAAATACGCAATATTTCCACTCCTCATGTTTAATAATATGTATTTTGAATTTAATTTAAACTGACTGATCCTTGGGGAATAAATGATCATTTAATCTATACTCTTATAAATCTAGTAAATAGTACTCTAATTTATTTTTATTTTTAGGGTACATACTTATTTACTTCTATAACTTTTCAGCGCTACTTTCAACTTATTTGACTTTGCAGTAACTAATGTTCATAGTTCAACTAATTCTATAAGCCTGTTGAATAATCATTATTCATTTTTTTATTCATTTTCTATGTTATCTTTTGATTCATCAACTTCTATGAGCTTTTTAGTTTTATTTTCACTGATTTTTCTAAAACCTGAACTCACCACATCAACTATGCTTTTGGCTATTTTATCCCCAATTCCTTCCACTGATTTAAGTTCTCCCTGTGATGCATTAATGATATTTTTCACAGAACCGAATTCATTGAGCAGTTTTTTAGCAGTAACTGGGCCAATATTTGGCAGTGACTCTACAATGTACAGCTGCTGTTCGTATAGTGTAAGTGGTTTTTTCTCAGTTCTGACCTGTACTGGTGATTTGTCCTGTATCTGTTCCCTTATAGCGATTCTTAAAATCATTGCAGCAGTATCTTCTTCAGATCTGGTTGGGATTATAGGAATACCGAAATCAACAGCTATAGATGATAGAGCTCCTCTTATTGCATTTGGGTTAAGGAGGGAAGAATACAGATCATCTCCTTCCAGTATAATCACAGGCTTCCTGAAATTTTCAACCAGTTCCTTTGCTTGTTTATACAGCCTTTTATCAATGATTGAGCCTACAAAGTCTTTTGCAGTTTTTCGCTCGATTCCAACTTCACCGCTTACCTGATAATCTGCTACCGGAAGTGCTTTAACTTCGATAACTGCATCTAACTTATCAAGTTCGCGTAAAACCCTGGAATTACCTTCCCTTGAATCTGCGTATATTAAAGGTTTTATAACTTTTTCCCCATCTTTTTCTTCTTCGCGGGGGAGCATTTTAACGATTTCATTTGGGGCTATATTCCGTTTAACTCTCTTGGAAAGCTGTTTTTTCATCCTATGCTCTTTATTAATACTTGTCCAGTAATAGGCTTCATCCCTAGTACCTTTAGTAATTAAAATGTACATTTTACCTTTGTTTTTTCTTCCAGTTCTCCCACGACGTTGTATCATTCTTATTTCTGATGGAACGGGTTCATAAAGGATTACAAGGTCCACTGCAGGTATATCTATACCTTCCTCGGCAACACTTGTGGATATTAAAACATCATAAACACCCATTTTAAAAGCTTTGATTACTTCTTTCTGCTTTTTCTGGGTTAATCCTTTTTCACCTTCTTTTGAAGCCTGGCCAAAAAATTTTACTGCATTAATTCCTTCTTCACCACATTTTTCATATATTCGATCTACTGTATCTCTAAACTGTGTGAAAACAATTATTTTGGAATCTTTGTTATTAAGTTCTTTTTTTAGAATATCGGCCAGCAATTGAAGTTTAGGGTGTTCAATTCCATTTTCATTCGCTTTTTTAGTGAGGCGAATTGCCTTTGAGAAATCTTCATCCATTAAGAGGCCTTTAGCAGCCTTTGTCCTTTTCTTTTTAAGCCGGTCAAAGTATTTGTCAAGCGTGCTTATTCCCTGGGTCTCAAGGAGTTCAACAGCGTGCATTGCATTTATAACTGCAGTTAACACTGAAACTGCATAATAACATTTTTTAGGTGGATTAGAACTCTGTGCAATTCTTTTTTGGGCAGCCCCTTTAGCTATTAAAACATCCTTTTTACCCATATTCACAGACTTTATAACACCCATTTTCTTAAGCGTGTTCAGCCTCGCCTTTAACACGGTATCGATACATTTTTTTATCTCTTTGAGCTCTTCTGTAAGCTCTGTCTTTATCCATTTGGTTTCTACTGGATTAAAGTATGGTGCAACGTCAGGATCTTCTTCGCTTTTAATGATCACATCATTTATAAAGAGATTTTCGCATACTTCATTAATTTTATCTTCAACAGACCCTGGAGAAGCTGTAAGTCCAAGCACCAGAGGATATTTACTTTGCTGCAGGTATTTACCTGCTAAATAAACGTAAGAATAAGATCCAACTCCCCTGTGGCATTCATCAAATACAACCAGTGAAACGTTCTCCATGGAATATCTGGATGATATTAAGTCAGATTCTATAGTCTGGGGGGTTGCACATATGACTTGATGATCGTTCCATCTTTTAATTCTCTCTTCCGGCTTCACATCACCAGTTAATGATGTTGCTGGGATGTTTAAAAATTCCCTGAAGCTTTCCTCGTGCTGGACAACTAAGGGCTTGCTTGGTGCGAGAATAAGAACTTTTGAGCCCTTGAAATTTTTGATCCGCTCTGCTGCAACTAAAACTGCTACTATTGTCTTTCCAAGTGCTGTAGGCGCTACTATCATAGTATTTCCTTTTTTAAGCACGTCTGCAGCTAGAAGTTGTTGATAAAGCCGTGATTCTATTTTTTGATCTTTGATTAGGGAGTGTTCTATCCACTTTTGCATGTTTCTATATTGGCCATGATCATATAAAAAGTTCAATTTTAAGTTAGATATGTTGGATTGAAATATTAATTTAATCCACATAAATCCTGAAAATAGGATCTTAATCAATTTAAATATATAATTAAGCTATTATTTCCTTTTAATAGTTAAAAAGAGAAAGTTTTTTTATATGGAAAGTAATTCATAATTAAATAGGATATGATTAATTCAAAGTGCTGTTACATTATTCAATTTATTAAAGGGGGAAATTTTATGGATATAGGAGATTATTATTCAAAATCAATTGAAAGTTTTAGAAGAAATTGGAAAATAACTGTACCTTCTATAATAGCTTCAATATTAACGGTATTATTATTTATTGTGGGCTTTTTTGGAGTAATGGCAATTTTATCGCCTAATTTAAGCATTATGTGGAATTTCACACCATCTATATTCTCTCAAATTAATTTAAATACCCTTCTTACAGCTGGTTTGATTCTACTAATCATTGAAATATTGATATTTGTTATAAATGCATTTAGAACTGCTGCTACGGTTGGAATGGCTAAACAAATAATAATGGACGGCTCTGCAAGTCTTGATATTGCATGGAAAGATGGAATAAAATATTTCCCCAAAATATTCGTAGTTTCAATTATAAAGATGATTTTGATGGTTATAGTAGCGGCACCGCTAATTTTAAGCTTTTATCTGCTTTTTAATAACATGATACTAGGTGGAATTTCACTGCTTTTAGCGGGTTCACTGATATTCTTCATTGGTTATATCTTAATTTCACTGATATTCTTTGTATTTAACCAGTCAGTAGTTGTAGGTCAAAAATCAGTTATAGGCTCAATTAAAGACAGTTACCATATATTCTGGAATAATAAACTAACAGTATTCCTTGTCGCGTTAATTAATGGTGTTATTTCACTGGTAATAGGTTTTATACTGGGAATTATTTTTACACCTTTAGCTGTGGTAGCCGGTCCGCTTGCAACCCAGGTTGCAGGGCTTTTGGTAAGTATCATACTTGTTCCTTATTTTGCCCTGGTGATGACTTACATGTATATGGAATTAAAAATGGGCTTTCAGTGGATTAACGGCGATGTAAAGGATCATATAGTGTCAACTGAAAAATAAGGAGTTCAACTGGCAATATGAGCTATAATAAGATATAAAAATAAGAGAATGTTTAGATCCTAAAAAAACACTAAGTTAGAGGAAAAAGAAATTAAAAAGCGTAAAATAGATGTAATTTTACATATTCTCAACAATTACATTTTCAAAACCATTGAAAACGTTGTTATCTATTTTAACAATTAAATTTTGAAAATAGGTAAATACAACATCATCTATTTCTCAACAATCATATTTTCTAATTCATCGAAAACAACGTCTAATCCGCACATACTTGGCACATAATTGGCTGCTTTAGCTGAATCCACTCCAATAACATCAAAGCCGAGCTCTTCAATCGGTGCAACTACCATACATGTGTCGCATACCATTTTTCCACCTGCTTTTTCGATTATGTCTGTGTAGCCCATTCTGTCTGCTGCAGCTTTTACTGAAATTGATGTGCAAACCCACAACTCGTTTTGAAGCTGTTTTCCAGCCACTTTCTCTGCAATGGTCTTGATTTCTTCGATGGATGCATGCGGGCAGCCTAAGCATATTAAATCCGGTTTTTTGCTGCTTGTTGATAGTTTTTCTCTGGTTTCGCTAATTTCTTCCCTTCCAATGCTGATTTTTTCCAGATCGCTGGTTTCCAATCCTTCAAGTGCAAACTTGTATTCTGGAGTTAAATTTTCAACATGGTAAAGTGCAACGGCGCCTGATGAAGCAAGTGCAGCACCTAAACTTTTCAAATTATCTCTTTTTGAGGTGTTTTTAAATCTAAAATAAGGAACTCCATCACCAACAGCTTTCCCAACAAGGTAACCAATAGCCCCATAGTCTGTTCCTTTAATTTCAGTTTCAAGATCGACAATTAAATTAGCTTTCCTTTCTTCGTCAAGATGGTAACCATATTCTGGGGTTTTTCCACAGATTGCAGCCGAAAGTGCCCCAGGTCCCCCTTCTCTGTTTGTTTTAGCACCAATTACTGAGTTTACATATGCTACAGCAGATGATTCAGACCATGCGATGTGATCTCCGGTCATAGGAACGTTTCCGACAAGATAAGGGGTACATGTACATGTGGTGGTTATATCCATCTTCCTGTAGGCTTCAATTATTTTTAGCTGCCATTTTGTAAATTCATCACTAAATCCAAGGTCTCTTCTGTCAAGGTCAACACCAGCAGGGTTTAAGGTTGATGGAACTATGACTTCTGCATCCTGAGCCATATCCTTTAAAAACTCTAAACCGGCATCTCCAATTGTTTTATATGAAACTCCCGATATCTGTGCTGATGTTATGTTCACCAGCTTTTTAGCGTTGTATATATCGCCTAAGGCGACTAATATTTCCATACTTTTTTGAACTGAAGACCCATATTCGCCTTCGAGCATTTTTTCTTCTTGGGGTGTAAGGTACATAAAAATCACTAAAATTTTAAATTTATTAGCTTCAACTGGAAGCTAAATTGGTGTATTTTTTATAGTTAATATCTTCAAGATTTATTTTGAATTTATTTTTATATTCAATTTAATTTAATTTATATTTACCCGGATCAAAAATAGTAATTTATTTTATATTTTACATGTTTTATTGGCAACACCGCTCAATACTAAGTTTTAATGGATAAAATGTTGAAATTACCTGATTTAACTGTATTGGGATGTATTAAAGTAAATTAATAAAAATAGAGAATAGAAATTTAAGTTAGAATTGGATTTAAAATAAGAAAAAATTCATTGACGGATCTGAGTCCCAACTATCTCATCAACGATATCAGTAAAATTATCCATATCTTTAAAAGGCACCACTGCACCTGCAGCGATATTATGACCTCCACCAGCTCCATTGAAGCTTTTAGCAGCTTCACCAAGGGCATAACCTAGGTTCACACCTTTTCTAATGAGTTCCATGCTGGTCCTTCCAGACACTTTTATGATGTTATCCATTTTGGATATGGCAATCACTGGCTTATTTGGGTCTAAAATTTCAAGTTCCAGTCCAATACTGGATATTGTACCCATTAGACTTTTTCTGGATTTGTCTTCAGTGTAAATATATTGAATATTATCCAAGTGAACTGATCCTTCTTTTTTAATCCAGTTTATACCCTTAACAAGACTGTCTCTGTACTTTTTAGCAAATCCTATGCCTTCTTCAAGGGCATTCTCTCTTTCCCCGATACAGATGCTCAGTCCGACACCGTACTTTTTATTTTTACCGCAGGCATCAAGGATCCTTGAATAGTCTTCGATATTCCTCAAAACGGGAGTTTCACGGGGTATGCTGTAAACTTTGTCAAATATTTTAGGAGTTATTTTCATGAGTTCTTCTTTTAACAGGTCTTTTTCTTCTTCTGCTAGATCGTCGAACTTAATTCCATAGGATAATCCGCGTTCTTCCAGGAATGCTTTAGTTCCTTCAGGATCTCCAGAAATACCCTTTAAAGCAGGGTTAAAAGTATATGAAAGTGCTTTATAGAGTGGTTCTTCCTTTTTGTAGGTTATTTTAAGGTCTTCATGTTCTTCGATTACGCCAGCATTGAGGCCTTCGTCAAGCATCATCTTGTTGACGCCTATGATTTCCTCACTGCACTGCATATCCCCATAGGCACCGACTAATGCAAGCCCTGTAAGCTCTACATTGTCCATTCCGCGGACAGTTAAATAAGAAACTCCTGAGGCGCTCACGTCTCTTGTTCCGTCCATTCCAAAGAGATGTGGGTTTACATGAACTAAATTTTCATATTCTTTGTCATGATCACCTAACACCTGGTGGTGGTCGGCAATTATTGAATCAGCTTTTAATTTACTTATAAGATCAGGGTATGCACTACCCATATCACAGAAAACGAATAATTTGTACCTTTCATTCCTTAATTTCCTTACAAACTCTTCTTTGAGTCTTGGAACTATTGTGACATGAAATTTACCGCCTTGTTTGGAAATTGCGTTACACATTACTCCTGCAGCGGACAGTCCATCAGAATCATTGTGTGAGATTACTCTCACAACATGATCCTTTTTAATATGTTCCTTTAAAAGGGAACAGGCTTCGTCAGCTCTATTTAACAAGTAATGCTGCGCTTCTTGGGTCATATCTCCATCCTTCAGGGAGTACACCTTCTCTTGTGTAGTATCTGACTAATCTTCTTATTTTAGATTCGATAATCCTTAAACCTCTCCTTGTGTGGAGATCTTTTGGATTTTCTTCAAGGTGTTCCCTTATGTTTACTGCTCTTCTTATGAGGTTCATGAGGTCTTCAGGGTATTCGAGTCCCTGGTCGTGTTTTTCAAGGATTTTGGTTATTTTCTGTCCGGTTATGAGTTTAACATCTGGGATTCCGTACTGGTCTCTTAATATAATTCCGATTTTACTTGTGGAGTTTCCTTCTTTTGTGAGTTTTAAGATTAACTCTTCTATTTCTTCGGTTGAGTATTCAACCCATTCAGGCTTAATTGCCATTAAAATCACCTCTTAATTAATTTAGTTAGTTTAACAGAATTTTACATGGATTAATCACTTGCAGCATGTTCATTTAACCATGATGCAAATTTTTCAAGCGACATTCTCCTGTGAGAAAATTCATTTTTTTCATCTGTTGTAAGCTCTCCAAAGGTCTTATCGTACCCTTCTGGAATAAAAAGCGGATCGTAAGCAAATCCATAATTTCCCCGCTCTTCGTATGCAATATGTCCTGGAACAGCGCCTAAAAAAACCTCGGGCTCGGCTTTGGGTGTGCAGTAGCCAATAACCGACCTGAATTCGGCGTACCTGTCTTCAACATCATTCATGAGCTTTAAAATGCCTTTATTACCAAGTGTTTCCTGCACGTAGGACGAATAAGTCCCTGGAAACCAGTTTAAGGCTTTTATAAAAAGACCAGCATCTTCTACTATTGCAGGCCCTTCTAGTTTGCTTGCAGCATACTCTGCGCCAAATTTGGCCACATCAACCAGCTCTCCCTGCACTTCAGGGTAGCCTAGATCTGTATGTTCAAGCTCTATGCCAAAATTTTCAAAAATTCCTTTGGCTTCTTTAACTTTGTGTTTGTTACCAGTTATAAATGTAATGCTTAGAGTCATTTTATACCCTCTCAATATATAGTTTAACTATACCGCCATAAAAATGTTTTTACAATTACAAATCCATTTTATTTGTGCTAAAATGAGCTTTAATAGGTTTATGCAAGATATTCAAAAGAATATGTAATGCTAAATTGATTATTTATATTAAATAGCTAATGAGATATTAAAATTTTGATGCATAAAATTTATATAAGAAAGTAGTTAGATCAAAATGTGAATTGGATAAAAATCAGCTACCACTGATTCCATCCATGTTTCACTTTATTCAGTTATTCGTTGGATGCCTGGAAATATATTAAAATGGCTATCGAATGTATATATTTCCGTACATCCTCTATTTTTCATGCTTATGTATGCAATCGCATCATTAAGACCGATTTTGTTCTCTTTGTATTTTTGAACGATTTTATGAGCTTCCAGCATATCTTTTTTTGATGTTTCAATTATTTCGAATGCTGGATTATCTATTAAAAACCGTTGGATTCGCATCGATGTTTCATTGTTGGTGAAGGAGTCAATTATATTAATGACTTCTGAAATTTGAACTGTTGTAATATAAACAGTTTCTTTTCCTTGTATTAGGCGATTAACAATTTTTTTAGCATTTTCTTTTATTTGTATTGTTTTAGGACTTAAATCCTGTTTTTTTTCGTTGATCAAAGCATGTATGATCACGTTTGCATCTATACATCTCATGGTTATTCTTTTCCTGTAATTTCATTTTCTTTTTGAACCTTTTACGATTAGTTCTTTTTTCATTGCTTTCCAATCGCTTCGGTCTGATTCAAGGTCGATCTCTATTGAACCAAAAAGATCGCTGATATCTTCTGGTTCGTAAGGAAAGACATGTATTTCACCATCCGTAATTTGTAATTTAACAGAGGAGCTTTTTAAGTGTTCATTTCTCCATTTTTTTGGCAAAACAATCCTTCCTTGATTGTCAACCTGTTTTACAACGGTGTTGTCTAAATCTAGCATATTTGTGTTCCTCCTAAAAAGGATCATAAAAAATTTTCATAATCCTTATAGGTACTATGGGTGTTTAAGGTATATAAAATTTTCTACCTAAAAAAAATTTTTACCTAAAATTAGTTTTATACCTAAAAATTAGCATTAATTTTTACTTAGTTAATATAGTATATGTTCTGAGCGATTTATTTGTAGGAATTTTTAAAATTAATAGTCATTACTACTGATTTTAAGGAGTACATATTGTTTTTAATAATTAATATCTAAATTTGCGTAAGATGGGGATTAATATCTCGACGCAAGATTGTACTGGCGAGATTTTATAATTTTTACAGAGGAAAAGTAGATGTTAATTATATTCTATGGAAATTTATTGGCACTAGTTTTAAGTTTCTATTCTAATTGAAACTTTATATAATCCCTCTTTGTATTGAATATTTTCAATTATTGAATCAGTAATTTGAAATTCATACCACCATTTCGGAATCGGCTCATAATATTCGAATGTTCCAAGATCATGACCATCAATAGTTAATATTTGATAATGATTTTGAGATATATCTAGTCTAGGCGCTAAAAGTACATTATCTCCTTCATTAATTAGATTAATGAGCTCAGAAGTCAAATTAATAGTAATTAAATCTTTAAGAAATACTTGTCCATTATAAGCATTATCATTCATTAATTGAATAATATGTCTTGAAACAGTTTTTTTAATTCCTTTTTCAATTAATTGTTCTTCAGTAAGATTATTGAACCATTCAACTATTTTTTTTGGATTTTCAATAGTATAAGGGCATATATCTGCTAGAGTTAATGCCAAATATCTTTCCTGATTTAAGTATGGCAAAATACATACTGCTACTGGATTATTAACCCCATATTTAAACATCCCTGAGAAGTATGAACATATTGATGGAATATCCATAGATTTGTCCTCTTCAATCATTTTAAGATAATTTACAATACTGGTTAATCCCCAAGGTAGCCTATAACCACCCATATCCTCTAAAAATAAACGTAATTCAGTAGGATCATTAGTAAATGTGTTTATATGGTCATCCTCAACCATATTTAAAACTTCTTTACCTTTTAACCATGAAGAGATTATTTGAGGCCATTGTTTGGGAATAGGTCTATTATCTACAATTTCTTTTAACTGTAAAATGAATTTTGAAATTTTAATTAATAAATTAACTCGTTTTTCTTCTGAAAGCTCATCCCAAAGAATAGATTCCTCAAATAGGTTGTACAAATATTCCCTATTATTCTCAATAAGTTCACAATCTGAAAGTCTCATTCCTAATTTGTATATACGTTTACGAACATTAGAACTGGGATATTTTGACCAAATATAATGAATACGAGAACTTAAGATTTCATTTATTAAATCTATACTCAAATATGCATCACGCCTTTGTTGTAATTGTATAAATAAAAGTGAACCTTCCAATATTTCCTGTAAAGTACTTGGTGATATTTCTTTAACATCGGATTCTTCAGATATTGCCAAAAGATGAGAATCTAATATATCCATCCACACGCGGAAGAAATTTTGATTATCTTCATCTATCCAAGTATAAGAATTATTAGCTAAGTTAATACATAACTTGCTGATATCTACATCGGGATACTTCCTTTTCCATTCCCTTACAACTGTATATAGCAATTTATAGATCATACTAACAACTTCAGATGTTTTAAATCTATGAATTACTAGATTTATATTTGCTAAATTCCGCTTGTGTTTATCAAATTTTATTGTTTCATCTAAACAAAAGAGGATTTGGCCTTCATTTTCTTTACCTGCTCTTCCTGCTCGACCACAAATATTCCAAAAACGAAGTGAGTCTAATTTTTTTCCCATATCGATATATAAACCTTTAATAAGTACAGTCTTAATTGGCAAATTTACGCCTTCCGCAAGAGTAGTTGTCGCTATTATGAGCTTAATATCATTTGCACGAACTAAATCTTCAATAGCAATCCTTACACGACTAGGTAGGCCTGCGTGATGTATTACAAATCCATTTTTAAGAAACTTAAGCAAAAACGAGCCTTTCCCCATTTCTGATTCAATTATTCTCTTACATTCTTTAAAGTATTCACTTTTTTCGTTTATGGAAGGTAACTCAAAATCTTTACCTTTGGATTTTTCAATTATACGTTGTTTCCTTATTGCTTGTAATATAAGATCACCAAAAGGTTTTGCCTGACGTTTTTGCGGGACAAAAACAAGAGTAGTACCTTTTCTTGCAAATAATAATGCTGAAAGGGCAAAAGCTTCGTTGGCATTATTAGGAAATGGATTTTTTAGTCTCCCAGCGCCGGGAAGCCCCTCAATCTTTGTTCTTTCAACAAAGTTAGGCACGAAACAATCTTGATTAAAATTGTCATAAAGATTATGAGTATAATTTATCCAGGCACTTTCTCCTCTCCATGTTAATCTACCTAACATTAGTCTAGAAGGTCTCCAATCTGACTCTATTAGTTGATTAGATGAACCTGTAATCCACTGTGCAAACTGCTTTGCATTTGGTAAAACTGCAGAAATAAAAAGGAATCTACAATCTTTATCATTAAATCTATTTAACAGTCTTTGGATAAAAAACTCAAACATTAAACCTCTTTTAGTAGTATCAATAATGTGTCCTTCATCAATTATTATCAGTCCTATATCTTCTGCTATATCTGGAATATATCTTAAAATAGCATCAAATTTTTCAGGTGTCAATACTAAAATATGTGTCTCTTGAATTAAGGTACTTTCAGCAGGATTTAGATCAAAACCGCCATATATCTCTGATACTTTATATCCAAGCAAGTTAAAATTCTCTCTAAATTTTTTTTCAATCTCTAAAGCCAATGATCTAAATGGCGCAATATAAACACATTTTCGAGGTTCCTCTAATGAATCTAAAAAAAATCTTAAAATAGTTAATTCAGCTATACGTGTTTTACCTGCACTTGTTGGCATCTTTAGACAAAAACTTCTTTTTTGCTCATCAATAACCATTGGCATTGCGGAAACTTGAGAAGGCCATAATTCAATAACAGGAGGTTTATGACTTAGCTGACTTCTTATGTATTTTTTAGTTATATCTTTATTATCCTCTTTAAATGAATCCAATTGTTTCCAGAGACTATTTTCATAATATTCTTTGAATATAAATGATAAACTGTATAGCCACCACCACCAATCAACAAATCTGTGTTTTTTGGCTAGATTAATTGAGTGTTCTATTATTTTAATTGAATTTTGATAATATTCTAATTTACCTGTTTTCACGTACCCTACATGAAGTGAAACTGCTTTGGCAATCGAATAATTAAACACTCTCGAAATAGCTTCATTTTCATCGATATTACCTTCTAAAATTTCATTAGCAATTATTTGATCTTTATATTTTCTGTCATTTAGTATATTCAATGCTTTAGTTAATGCTCCTTTTAGATCTTTTTTTAAAAAGGTGGCAATAAGTTTTTGAGGATCAGAAAGTTCTAGTTTCCCATCAATTTCTTTTGATAATACATAAGCTGAAGCATAATTACCTGAAATGTAATATGCTAAAATAGAATTGAAAATTACTTCATCTGAAATGCTAGAATCACATCCGGGATATTTGTATAGGTATTCTAAGGCTTCAGCACCTTTTTTTAAATAATCTTTAGCTGGTTTTTGATATTTTTCAAATTCTAATAAATTTAAAGCGCTTAAAATTTGAAAATTAGCCATATAATATAATCTAATATCTAAATCTTTCTTAAAATGTGGCCATTGTGCTTTATTGGGATTTAAGTTGCTTATAATTGATCTAGCATGTGCTTGCGCCTCTAATCTCATATCCAAATAGTCTTCAGAGAATTTTTCTAAAGTTTCAAACAATATTTCTGGATTTTGATTAGACATTTTTAACCTCAGCTACGCACTTTTCGAATATTTCATCTATAAACTTATTAAGATCAGGAAGATGTATACTAATTACGCTTAGATTTTCCACAATTTCAGATCTCTCTGAAATGGGTTTAAAAGGATCACGTGGTTTATTATCCGTAATAATAAAAATCCAATTATGTCTTGGAAAACTATGTTTGCCGAGGGTGCCCATGAGTTTTAACAATTCAAATGCTAATTTTTTATCTACATCTTTCAAAGCTGTGTAAACTAAAGATAAGGAAGTTGGTCTAACTTCATAAGTATAATCCAGCCTCTCATGAGCTTCATTTACTGTTCTGCTATTATATCTTGTTAGAACTTTAGCTTCACCAATACAAAGAGTTTTTATCTCGTCATTGACAATATTAAAAGCCAGTATGTCCTCACCAGGCATTGGTACATTTGGATTTGCAGAATGCCTCAATTTAAATACGGGCATTTCATAGTTATATCTCTGACATAAGTGTTCTGATGAGATTATTTCTCCAAAATTACCTTTTTTGGTACGAGATGATTTAGGAATGTCTAAAATTAAATCTGCAGTTATATCGTATCCTAAATCCTTTAATTCTTCGCGCGAATCAATTTTTTCAGGAGTAATATGGTGATCTATAATTGCTTCAACAAGTGCTTTTTTAATGTCTTCGCGCATACCATCAATTTCATTTACTCGTATTGCATTAAATTTTTTAAATTTAGGATTAGGATGACATTCAAACCAAAAATTATCGAAATTATTTCTTTTAATGACCTTACCCTTAACCATTTTAACGCCTAATTATTTTCTATAACTTATGAGTTCTATTTTGCAACAATATGTTTCTTCTACATATTTTTACATAATATATGTCCAATTATCTGTTAAATCCACATTAAATAATATATGCGATTATTAATCCATATATTGGGGTCTTAAAACACATTTATGTATTTTATAATCCTCTAAAGTCCTCTCGAGTAGTTATTGGTAACTTCATTGTATTAACTTTTCGATTTTATCTTTCAATTATGATAACGATTACATTGACTTTGTCTTAACAATTAAAACCTGTTATTTGTTGACTTTTATAATTAAATACTGTTTTCTGAAGGCCTAAAATTATTCCAGAGTGATTTCACGTATCTTTGTTATAATTTTAATACTAATGTTTCTTAAGGACGTTTGTGAAATTTTTATGAGAATAAATGTACTCCTTGAAAAAAATATGTGAGCCATTTTCTGGATTTGTTAATTACATTATTTTATGTGATCGCCACATTCATAAGCAAACTTTTGATATTATTTTCAGAGGAACAGTTAATCTGTTTTTTATTATTGAAATGTTATTAAAAAAAATTAAAAGTAAAAAAATAATCAAAAAAACATCTAATGATAAGATAGACTTATTAAGTTTAATGCCACATCTTAAAGATTTCAATAACTTAAAAGAAGTGAGGGGTTAATTGGTGATGGTTATGTAATATTATCTTCTATTTTATTAAACAATGCTTCTGAAGTATTAATAAATTTATCTATTTTTTTGTCCAAAAGAGATTTTGCTTTTATATGAATTTCTAGACTATCCCCAGATTTTTTAAGTAAATTAAGCTCTTTAATGGTTTCATTTATTTCATCTGCAAGATTATTTAAAGACAATAAACATATAATAATCTGTGCTTCTAAATCTACCTCTGTAATCTTAGAATTTACTGAATCCCAGAATATAGTGTCTAATTTATTTAACGGGGATGAATAGGGAAAAGCATTAATATATTTTTTGTTAGCTTTAGCTCTTTTTATATTGAGTTTAATATTATCATTCACAACAAGTAATAGTCTTTTTTTAACTTTTTTACTTCTTTCTTCTTGATTTCTTTTATTTAGCCATTTATCGCTTATAGAAACCAAAAATGTCCCCAATAGTATGTAAAGGGCGCTTAAATAATTTAGTTCTGGGTGCTTAGGAAGCCAATATAGTAAATATACAATTGCAATAATTACTAAGCAAAATAGTAACGCATAGCCATAATTATATGTTTTTATTTTAATTTTTTTCATATAATCTCCTATATATATTTAATCATGCTTAGAAAGACTAAATATCCCCTAATAATTCTAATGACACCATATATTCAATAAATAATTATCTGGGATTATAGCATAAGTTTTTCCTTTTTTTCTGCCTATTGTACAGCTCACTCTGCACCAGATCCGCAACTTTTTCATGGCTGTCGCTGTATGCATCCCAAACTGAAATACACCATTTATAGATCATTTCATCTCTTTTAGGGCCTCTTGGAGCATCAAGGACATCGTAAACTGTAACATGACCTCTGGGCACTGGTAAATGAAATTTTGGCCATTCTTTCCTGTGCTTTGCCAGTTTAACATGTGCTATCTGTACTTCCCTCCCTGTAAAATCCTTTTCTAGATATAGATAAAGGCCAATAAGAGCAAAGGCAAGACCAATAGGTTTAGTATTTTCATCGGCGTATTGAGCTCCAAATGCATCAACAGCATGTTGATGAATGAACGAAGGATCGGGATGAGCTTGTGTGTAGCAGGAAAGTTTGTAGAACATTTCCTGTTCTGGTTTCTCTGAATTCATAATTGTATTCCATTATCTGGTTATATTTTGCTATTGAGTTTATGATTAGTCCTTTTATGTGTTATTTACAGTGTACCTTCTTCTTCCCTCAATTTCATCAATTTTTTTGGCTACTTCTTCATAATCATCAGCAGTTTCATACCCTTTCAATATTTCTGTAAAGCATAAATCAGCGATTTTATAATGAATGCCTCCAATAGCTTTTTTAAACACTAGAAGGTCAACACCTTTATCTTCAACCAGGTCTGAATTTTTTCCAAGCCCAAAGTCTATGAAAACTATGCTGTTATCTTTTAAAATTAAATTTGAAGTTGTAAGGTCTCCATGAATTATGCCGCAGTTGTGCAGCTTTGCTATGTTTTCACCGATTTTCCTTGAAATTACTTTTATTTCATCAAGGGAGGCATCTTCAAAAATATCTTTGATTATTTTTCCTTCGATTTTCTCTAAAACAAGAGCATGTTTCTTCCTATCTATATCATAGATAATTGGGGTCTTGACTTCGCACATTTTGGCTTCGCTTAAAAGTTTTGCCTCTTTTTTTGTCCTCTTTTTCCGCAGCCTGTGGTCAATTTCAGAAATTCTGTAACTTTTTGGGATTCTCTGTTTAACAAATGTTTCGTGATTCAGCCAGTTACCTGTGTAAATGTTTGCTTCTGCCCCTTTTTCTGCAATTTTTCCTGGTAAAACCAGATGTTTTTTTGATTTGTGCATCCAGGGAACGTCAACCTGATCTGTCCTGTACTTCTGGATTACAGTTGTATCCTCTATCTGCTGAGTTAACCCGTATTTATACATCAACTGCCCCATCCAGGCAATCATAGCTCCGTTATCTCCACAGTACTTCATTGGCGGCATATAAAACTCTGCAAAGTGTTCTTCAGCCATTATACTTACCATTTCACGCAGCCTGCTGTTTGCAGCAACCCCTCCACACAGCAGGACTTCTCGTTTTTTGGTATGGGCTAAAGCTCGCTCTGTTACTTCAACAAGCATTGAAAAAGCGGTTTCCTGCAGGCTGTAGCATACATCACTTAAGGGTTTTCCGCCTTCGTATTTCCTTAAAGCGGCAGTTAAGAGGCCTGAAAATGAAAGATCCATTCCTTTAACAGCATAGGGAAGTTTAATGTATTCTTTTGCTTTACCTGCCAGTTTTTCAACCTCTGGTCCTCCAGGGTGTCCAAGGCCAACATCTCTTGCAAACTGGTCGAGGCAATTTCCTATAGCTATATCCAGGGTTTCTCCAAATACTCTGTATCTTTCAGACTCAAAAGCGATTACCTGAGTATTGCCTCCGCTTACATAGAGCGAAACCGGATCTTCTGCACCAGTTGTGAGTTTTCCAATTTCAACATGTCCTATACAATGGTTAACTCCAACTATGGGGACATTCAGCGAAAGTGCAAGCGATCTTGCAGCAGTTGCAGTGGTTCTAAGTCCAGGTCCAAGTCCGGGGCCTCGAGAAAAAGCAACTAAATCTATGTCCTCTATATTCAGCTTTGATTCTTTAAGAGCATCTTTTATTAAAGGAACGATTGTAGCAGCATGGTGTTCTGCTGCTTCACGCGGGTGAATACCTCCACTTTCTGGAATTAGTGGTTTTCCACATGATGCGAGGATATTGCCCTCACTGTCAACGATTCCAACGCCTGTTTTTTCTGCAGTTCCTTCTATTCCAATACAAATCAATTATATCACGTCGATAAGTTTAATAAGTCTATAAATAGTTATATTTAGCTTTAAAGAGTTAGCCATTTGTTTACCAATAAATAATTACAATTTTTATGTATGTCTAACGCTCATGTCCATGATCATGTGCACACTTCATGCTTTATGTTAAATTATAATATCAATTAATTATATGAAATTATATTTAGAAGTGTAATTAACCATATAACTCATAAAAATTCAAAGTAATATCGGCACAACCATTTAGACATGAGCGTATCTAAATAGTATTGAACATGTAATTAAATAATTTTTTAGTTTTTGTTAAATATTTACTTCAGGGATATGTTGACTAAATTACCTATAATTTTGTGTATATGGCACTAATCATGTTACTTAATCTATATTTTCAGCTAAATCTGATTTAAAGCTTAAATATTCTTTTATTTAAGATTAAAATGTATTTAAATACTTGTAATTTTTTTGGTTACACTTGAAATGGATGTCTTTCGACTAAGTTTATAGGAATATGCAATAGCAGTTTTAGTTAGCTAAGTCTCAAATATTCTGTTTATGTCCTCTAATTAGAAGATGTTTAAGTTTAAAATATTTTACATGGCTTAATTTTTGATATATCTTGAAAATAAGTTTAAATTTTGCTTGAATCAAGTTACATCTCATTTCTGTGAAATCATGCAAATTATATTATATTGAATTTAACAAATAGAATGCAAATGAGTGCAATGGTTAAGGTGAATATCAATGAAAACTTTATCAGATAATGCAATTTCAGATGACATTACCATTAATAGAAATATAAAATGCTACGGATCATCAGAAGTTCTAAGTGAACTAAAGGGAAAAGATACTTTATTTTTATGTGTAATGGCAACTACAAAGACTTCCAATATCCCTGGAATAACTGGGGCAGGCGCCACACCAGAACTTACGGAGTATACTCCTGCTGCAGATCTGGAACTTGTAATATGTGGGGAACCGAAATGCCTGCCAGAAATTCCACAAACAGTGATTGACGGCGCGGCTGCCCCGACACCTGCTGTAATAACAAAAGCATCTCTTGAACTTGCAGATATTCCCATACTGGTAGTTGATGCCGGCGCGGGGATAAAGCCAGATATTCCTTACATTAAACTGGGTAATGGGCCGGGTGAAGATGTAAGGACTGGAAATGCTGTGCCGAATGCAAGAGAAATATTTGAAAAAGGGGTTTTACTTGGAAAAACTTTATCAAAATTAACAGATCACCTTGTAATTGGAGAAAGTACTCCTGCAGGCACAACTACTGCTTTAGGAGTTTTAACTGCATTAGGATACAATGCAAAGCAGAAAGTAAGCGGGAGTATGCCTGAAAATCCTCATGATTTAAAATATGGTGCAGTACGGGAGGGTCTTAAAGCTGCAGGATATGGGGAAGGAGAGACAGTAGAAGATGCTTTGCGGGCTGTTGAAATCGTTGGAGATCCAACTATCCCTGCTGTAGCGGGGATTGTAATGGGTTCCTCTATACCAATTGTGCTTGCTGGAGGTACACAGATGACTGCAGTGTGTTCTGTTATTAAAGGCATTAATCCTGAGTTTGATTTCTCTAATTTATGTATTGCAACAACTATTTTCGTTGCAGAAGATGAGACAGCGGATATTAATCAGCTAACACGTCAGGTTGCTGACATCAATATTTTTGCAGTTGACCCTGAATTTGAAAAATCTTCTGTTCCTGGGCTTAAAAGTTACTTAGACGGCTCTGTAAAAGAAGGTGTAGGTGCCGGTGGGGCGATGATGGCTGCATTACTTAAAGATATCCCTATGGATAATATAAGATTGAAAATCGAAGATTTATGTGATAAAATCTTTTAGAAAGTTGAATGGTTTTGTGAAAGGGTAAAATTCGGTATATGCTTGTAGTCAAATGAAAATAATCATTTAAACTTTAAAATAGATTGAGCCATGAAAAAACATGAAAATTTAAATAAAAAAGTTATAAAATGCTTGAAACGTATTGCACCGTCTAAATACTCTTTTCTAATTTTTATCTTGTTTTATGTATCTGGTCTAGTATTTGCAATCTTAAAACCTCAGTATGCAGTATCTTCCTTTTATTATGGGTTCTTTCTTGGTAATATGGATGTTAGTATTCAGCTGCCAGATATCATTTCATTAAATTATCTGCAGAACCATTTTATTTACTATTTAGGCCAATATTCATTTGGCATTTTTTTAAATAACATCATGTTGATGGTTTTATGTATTTTCACAGGTATTGCTATTGTCCCTGTTATGTTAACAGGTTTATTTGCCTTTTCAGGTTCTCTTACAGGCATGCTTGTAATGAAATTTGGAATTTTTAAGGCTGTTTTGATACTTTTAGGATCTTTTCATCTGCCGCTGGAGATTTTAGCTGCTCTTTTATCAATAGACGCATTTTTAAAATTTTATGGATCTTTTGCAAACATGGTATTGAAACATGATTTCGGTGCTTTTAAAAGTCGTATTAAAAATGAATTTTTGCCTTTGATTTTAAAGATTATTGTAATTTTGGCCGTTGCTGCTATGTTAGAAGTCTTTTGGAGCACCTGGTGGGTATATATCTTAACTAACCATTATATTTCGTGGTATGATTTCTATTTCGGTGTCCGCTCTGTTTTTGTATACTAATTTTTCAGATAATAGAAAGCTTTAAATATCATTTATGTTAGAATTACATAACATGATGTTAGAAATTTATAACTTTATGTTGGAAATAAATAACTTAAAGGGGAGTTAAATATTTAATGCCGTGAAAATATGGAAAATAAATTTAAGTATATGATATTGGGATTTTTGGTGATTGTGGGAATTTTAGGATATATATTTAAATCAAACAGTATGCTGTATTATCTCCTTATTTCCTTACTAGGGGGTTATTTGATATCAACAGCAGTTGATCATTTATTAAAAGAAGCAAAAAACAAAGGGAAAATGAACCTACTTACCTGGTTTGGGTCTGCAGTATTAATTCTGTCAGGGATTATGGTGATGGTTCTTGATGTAACAAACATTGTTTTTTGGAATTCTGGTATTTTTAGGATTATTTGCCTTAATGATCAGCTTTTTTTACTATATTGGCATGGAAGAGCCTAAAGATGAACGTTTGAAGAAAATAGGGACTACTGCTACCACTTACTCGTGGCATCTAACTTTACTTATCCTATGTTCTATCCTTATTTCTAGTATATGGTCTGGAGATAAGAGTGTCAGCATAGCTAGCTTAGGTTTGATATTGTTTGTTATGGTGGCTACAATGCTTGGCGTTAATATTTATTTAAACAGAAAGGGTGATGTAGACTAATTAATAAGATTTTAAATTTCTAAATCTTGAATTATTGTATAAAACAGCTATATGGCTGAAAATGGAGAGAGGTGAATATAATGGACACAGAATTCAATTATTACTGGGGCTCATTGGGAATTTTAGGCTTAATGGGATATGTACTGGAAAATCCGATATATTATATCTTTTTTGCGTTCTTCTTGCTTTTTTTAGTGCCTATTTTTAATAAATTTAGAAAGAAAGAGGATAATGAAAGAAATAAAAGTAAATTTAGCAATTATGACATGTATAATGTAAGTATATGGTTTGGATCAGCTGCTTTAATGGTTTCTGGACTTGTAATGATAGTTACAAAAACCATGAGTGACTTACTCTCAGTTCTCCTCCTTTTGGGTATAATGGGCTTGATGACTAATTTCTTTACATATGTGGGGATGGATAAAAAAGCTCGAGATGAACGTTTAAGGAAAATAGGAACATTTGCAGCAACTTATTCATGGTATATAACTTTAATATTTGTTACTTTCCTTGTATTAAATATGTACTGGGGGCAAAATATACACAACCCAATTGAATTAATGGGAGTGACTATTTTTGTTATGGTATCTACTATGCTTATAGCTAATACAGTTTTAAGCCGTAGGGGCGACATAGAATAAGTGGGATCATATGAAAACCAGAATAAAAGAATTCAGGGCAAAATACAATTTAACTCAGGCTGAACTTGCTGAAAAAGTTGGTGTCAGGAGGGAAACTATTGTATTTCTTGAAAAGGGCAAATATAACCCTTCGCTTAAGTTAGCCCATGATATTGCTGTAATTTTAGAAACTAGTATTGATGAACTGTTTATTTTTGAGGAATAACAGTTGGAAAAATTATTTTTTATAAAAATGGGAAAAAAGAAAGTAGTTTTTATAAATGGTAAATATAACCTAAAATTATAGCTAGAGGACCTATTATCCAGCAGTAGTAAGCAAATGGAAGTAAATTCCTTTCCTTTATTAATTTTAACATAAATCTCACTGCAAGGTAACCGCTTATAATTGCAGCTATAAAACCAGCTATGGCAGCTACACTACCGATATCCATCATAGAACCGAT
This sequence comes from Methanobacterium veterum, assembly GCF_000745485.1. NCBI lineage: Archaea > Methanobacteriati > Methanobacteriota > Methanobacteria > Methanobacteriales > Methanobacteriaceae > Methanobacterium > Methanobacterium veterum. The sequence continues at coordinate 51,104 of NZ_JQJK01000009.1, read as the reverse complement.
GTCCTTTGCCTGTACGAGGGCAGCACCAAGTATGGCTGGTATGGACAGTAAAAAGCTGTAACGTGCTGCTAATTCTTTATCTACTCCTAAAAATAGCCCGGCTGAAATTGTAGCTCCAGAACGTGATATTCCGGGGGCTATAGCAAATGCCTGAGCAATACCTATTATTATGGAGTTTTTAAGGCTCATTTCTTTTAGGCTTGTTTTGTTGCTGATTCTTCGGGACACCATTTCTGATCCCCAAAGTAAGAACCCAGTTATAATTAAAAATACACCTACAATAGGCACGCTGTTAAATAAGCTTTCAAAGCTGGATTTAAAGAGAATCCCTGCTAATCCTGCAGGTATAGTACCAATTATTACAAACCATGCTAATTTTTTGAACTGGTCTTCTTGCAGGCCTTTTCGGAACTGGCCTCTGAATATGTCTATTAAACTTGAAAAGAATGACTTTAACATATTTATTATATCATTCCAGAAATAGGCCACTACAGCTACTAATGTTCCAATATGTAACAGAGTATCATAAGCTAGGCTTGAAGTAGTCCCTATGAGGTAAGGAACAAATACCAGGTGAGCCGAGCTGCTTACAGGCAGGAATTCGGTTAGTCCCTGAACAATTCCTAGAATTAATGCTTGAATTATATCCATTTTATCACCAAAATATTATATTTAATAGAAATTGAGTTAAAATTATTATTAATTTGAAATGCATTTTAACTCGTGTACGTTTATAATAAGAACTTAATATACATTATCATCATAAAATTAGTAGATAATTTTAACCGAAAAATGGTTTTGGGGATTATCGTACCTTTATATAGTATTAAATGAATTTAATAGTGATTTTATGAAGAAATGGATTTTTATATTAACTGTCTTAGCTTTAATTATTGCAGTCTCGGGATGTACAACAAGTCAACCCGCACCGGCTAATAAAACTTATTCTGCAAATGGTTTATCATTCATTTATCCTGGAACTTGGAGTGAACTAGATAAAACAGCTTATCAAAGTGTTTTAGATGATAAAGGTGAAATATTAGCAGCTGTAGGTGATGGATCTACAATTTTTGGGGTTGCCAGGCTTAAAAATATTAAGAATCAGACAGATGTCACATTGAACAGTTTGGTAATATATTATAATGCTACGCTAAATGCTAACGGTACAAAATATGTATCAGAAGGCTCTGTAACTGTTGATGGAGTTAAAGGTTATGAAATAACTGTAAAAGCATCGGAAAATTATTTATCGGGTATTTTGTTTATTAAAAATCGTACAGCTTATCTAGCTGTTTTTGAATCCTCTGATAATAATCAAAAAACGCTTAATCAGATATTGAATAGCTTTAAAATACCTTAAATTTTATTTTTTTAACATATTATATTCTAGTTGTCCTTTATATAAAAATTCATGCATTTAAGAAAGAAATTTTAATAGAATGTATGTATAAGTTTTAAGATTTAAGTTTTAACTTAGAAGTTATAACTTCTTACTGATCAACTTCTAACAACATTTTTATTATAAATTTTAACTTATAACTTCTCACAGACTAACTTCTAACTATTTTTTCTTATAACGTGGAACTTATAAGTTTTAACTGACCAACTTCTAACTATTTTTCCTTATAACTTTTAACTTATAACTTCCTACAGACTAACTTCTAACAACATTTTAAAACTTATAATCGAATTATCATACTTTTTATAATGATAGATTTAAAAATTAGACTTTAACATTGAATATGATTAATAATGCTAGCACTAGCATTATTATTAACTGTCCCACGTTCCTTATCAAAAAAGAATAATCAAGATTACTTTTAGATTTTTTGTATAGTATACCAAATTTGTTACCACAATTAGGACATTTATACGCTGTTCCGAAAAGATTGGGATATTCCTGTTTTAATAATTTATCTTTGAAGCCACAAATGGGACATTCATCCTTTAAAAAATATTTAAATTGACATTGTGGGCAAAATAACCAACCTTGATCTGAAGAACCCATTCTACCTTCAAAACCACATCTTAAGCATTTATATACTTTGTTTAAAGGAATGTAATCATAAAAATGTAATTTCCCTCCACATTCACACCTATCTAAATATTCATCGGGTGTTTCCCAGTCTTCTATTCTGTAGTATTCTCTACATTTTTCGCATACAAGATATGGCATGGAAGTACCTCTTTAATTAGATATTATTTTTAAATAATAAAGTTTTTATTTAAGTCTAGTAATTGAATTGAGGGGGTCACGCTACTATGAACGATTGTTGGATCAGTTATAACTTATAACAAATAACTTAAAATTTATAACTTTTAGTTAAAAAACAGCTAAAAACACTTAAAATCAATGAATTGACAAAAATAGGATGTATAAGTCCTCAGGTTTTAAGTTATAACTTATAACTTATATCTTCAAACTTGTAACTTATAAAAAATAATTTTTGAAAAGATAAAAAAAATATTAAAAAAAGGAAGTAAGTTTCATGTTAATAATTTTAACTTTCAACCTAATCAATGAAGGTTAACCAGCCGTGTTCATCTTCCTCAACACCTCCAACGATGTTGAAGAACTTTGTCTGTAATTTTTCTGTGATTTCCCCTCTTTTTCCATTTCCTATTTTTATCCCGTCAACAGATCTGACAGGGGTAACTTCAGCGGCTGTACCTGTCATGAAAATTTCATCTGCAAGGTAGAGCATTTCCCTTGGAATTGCTTCCTCATTTACTTTAATTTCCATGTCTTGAGCTAATTTAGTTATAGAGTCCCTTGTAATTCCTGAAAGGAGAGATAAAGAAGCGTGTGGAGTGTACAGTTCACCATCTTTAACTAAAAATATATTTTCACCGCTTCCTTCACTAACTGTTCCATGGTAATCGAGCATTATTGCCTCATCGAAGCCGTTGCTTACAGATTCCATCTTTGCCAGTTGAGAATTCATATAGTTGGCCCCTGCCTTTGCCATATTAGGGAGTGTGTTTGGCGCCATTCGCCTCCATGTTGAGACACCTATATCTACACCATTTTCAATGGCATCATCACCAAGATATTTTCCCCATTCCCATGCTGCAATTACAGTATCCATAGGGCAGTTCAAGGGGTAAACACCTAATTCCCTGTATCCTCTAAATGCAATAGGCCGTATATAACAGTCTTTTAAGTTATTAACCTTTACAGTCTCGATTATAGCATCGCAAATTTCATCTACGGTGTATGGAATTTCCATCCTGTAGATCTTTCCAGAATTAAACAACCTTTCAACGTGCTCCCGCAAACGCAATACTGCAGAGCCTTTTTTCGTGTTATAGCATCTTATGCCCTCAAATACGCTTGAACCGTAGTGAACAACGTGAGATAGAACATGTATGTTTGCGTCTTTCCAGTTAACGAATTCACCGTTAAACCATATTTTTCCAGTTTCATCAAAAGCCATTGTTATCCCTCTTTTAAACTTTGATTAATTTTAAGAAATCAATGTATTACGCCTAAATCATATTCCGGCTATTAAATTTGATTTATTTTTCTATGCAATATTTATCTATAGTATATAATAAAATGTAGGAATATAAAAATCAGTTGATAATTTGAATTAATTTAGGAAAAGTTTATATAGGAACAAAGCTTAAATTTCATTTTCCGAAGTTTATTTCTCAAGGTTTTTTTGGAAAAAGTTTATATACGTTACTTGACAATAGTCAAAAATACGCATAAAGGGCCGGTGGTCTAGGGGTATGATACCTCGCTTACAACGAGGTGATCACGAGTTCGAATCTCGTCCGGCCCATTAGAATAACTAACTATTTTTTTCTAGCATTAATTAATCAAAATTCAAGTTTTAGCATGTTAACTATTTATTCTACTTTTCAATCAATATTTAAAAAGGTCAGTGATTTTTAAAATTTAAAATAACAAAAGGAGTACTTCATCTATTAAATAAGATTAAAATAGAATTTTAGAAAATTTTCCTATTTTTAAAGATTTTAGAAATTATTAGTTAAGTTATAACTCTTAAAAATCTTTGATTTTTAATGCCTACAAAACTAAAAGTTTTGTGGCCGGAAAAATTTTCAATTTTTCCATGTTTGCAAAACTGAAAGTTAGAAAAACTGTCAAAAACAAAGATTTTGATTGCTTTTTCTAACCTTTCGGAAATCAAAGATTTTCAACCGTGAAAATTTTCAATTTTCACATGCCCCAAACGCTTTGCGTTTGAAGGTCCCAAAAAAGTTGAACTTACAAAAAATATATGATATTTGAAAGTTTTTGAGGAGTTAGCACGTTAATTTATGTTAAGAATATCAGTGCTATGTATATAATCAGGGTCACGAAAAATACGGTACTTCCCCTTATTAGAGTTACAGTTATATCTCTTTCTACAGCCATTACTATTCCATAAGACAGCACAGCTGCAATAAAAATTCTTAAAATCCCTAAAAGTGCCTTATTTATGTGTATAAGGTAAGGTATAAGTGTTGAAACAGCTAATACGATTATAATAAGCGCTATTGGGTTACTTAATAAAGTTTTACCCCATTTTTTTAAGTTAGCGGATGTATCATCATGGGATATATTCCTTTTCTTCCCGGTCAGAGAACCTCGTCTACCTCGACTTAGGAAGGAACTACCTGCAGAATCAGAAGGGAGTACATAGGTTTCTTCATCTTCGCTTTCTTCTTCCTCATCATAGTTTTGATAAGTTTCTACATTCTTCTTAGAAAGTGATTTAGCGATATTCATCAATTCATCTTTATCTATGAGTGCGATATTTCTACCATTTGCATAACTCAGGGCATTATCTGAAAAAGTTGAGGTTGTTATAACTATTACTTTGGATGCCTGGAGGGTTTTTGCTACCATTTCCATCTCTTTAAGCACATCTAAACCTACTTTCCATCTTTCTTCGTAATTTTTGCATGCTACTACTACGCTAATATCTCCTAAAACAGTAGGTAAAACTCCGTATATATCTACAAGGTGTTTTGATGTCTTAAAGTATTTATGAACCTTAAATCCAGATTTTTCCATGATTTTAGCTACAAAATCGACCAATCTATTTTTTTCCAACTTCCTCACCCTTGAATTGGAGATATTCAATTATATTAGATGTATCACTGTTTTATAAATGATTTATATTTCCGTATTTTCATTATTTAATATGTAGTATTTACTTTTAACTGATGACATAAATAATATTTATTTTTATTAACTTCCAGTAACCTTTTTGAATGTTGAAATATAGATATGTGCATCATGCGAATTTTGATAACTAATGATGACGGGGTTAACTCATCGGGGATTGTAGCAGCAAAAGATGCTGTTCGTGAACTGGGGGATATCTATGTCGTGGCACCAGCAACACAGCAAAGCGGAATAGGACACGCACTCACACTTTTTGAACCAATGAGAGTTAGTTCATCTAATTTACGGGATGGAAGCAGGGCTTATTCAGTTTCAGGAACACCAACAGACTCTTTAATACTTGGAATGTATGAAATAATGGATGAAAAACCAGATTTAGTTATTTCAGGTATTAATATTGGTGAAAATTTAGGTATGGCAGAACTTACAACTTCGGGCACCATAGGCGCGGCAATGGAGGCCGCTGCTCATGGAGTACCTGCTATAGCTGCTTCTATACAGGTTACAAGGGATGATATTAAATTTCATGATGGCCATGTAGACCTTGATTTCAGCTTCGCTCAGAAAGTTATAAAAAGACTTTCCAAGATGATCATCAAAAAAGGTCTTCCTGAAGGAATTGATCTTTTAAATTTAAACATCCCTTCACACCCAGAAAGCCATAAAATTAAATTAACGCGGCTTGGAAAGAGAATGTATTCTATCCATATTCAAAAAAGACTTGATCCAAGGGGAAGAGAATATTACTGGATCGCAGGGGATCCTGTAGGAGTAGATGAAGAGGGTACTGATGTGCATGTGCTCAGATACGATAAATGCCCTACTATAACTCCTGTATCGCTTGATTGTACCTCTGATCTTCATTTAATGAAAGATTGGCTCGAATAAATAAAATTTTTTTTATTTTTAAATAGTCTATCGTGATCTGATGGAAATCTTAGATATAAACGGAAAACAAATCCAGAGGAATCTGCAGGTTAAGTACATAAGGACGCATACAACTGGAAATGTAATTGATATTCTAGTTAAAGAGGATGCTATATGGATTAAGCTTGATTCCAGCGGCCTTTATTATAGAAGTGATTATATTGAGGTCATCGAGAATAATGAAGCCTATATAAAGTCCTATAAAAAGAAAAATAGGTTAAGGTCTGGAAAATTTGACGTTGCAAATCCTGCTGTGATTTCTGATCATGCAGACGGCCCTGGTTACGGCGGGGGCTGAATTTTTATTTTTTTAAACCAGTAAATTTCTTTTAAATTTAGTAAATTAATTTAAATATCTAGTTCTTGCATTATATCTTACTATGTACTATGTTTGTTTTTATGGAGCAATATTGCTCTTTTAGAGCAATTAGAACTCTTAAATCAATCTTAATATAGTTAGTTTTATATATTAGGATATTTATTAACTGATTATTAAGTTTGAATTCCCAAATTATTAAATATATCATTTAATCTTCTACTATAGATCCTTATAAACATTAGAGATGCAATTTTGGGTGAATTACTGGCTGCAGAATATATTGTAGTGAAATACTTAAGCAATGATTTAATATTGAAAGGTATCATCTTAAATAAGGAGTAATCAACATGTCCAGGATAACATTTTTAGATAATGCATCGGGAAGTAAAAACACTTGGTGGAGATACATTTTAACCATTATTTTAACATGGCCAGTACCTATGGCAGTGACAGCAGTAATTTTTATCCCTGTCTTCATAATTCTGGGATTAATAGCGTTAGCAACTAATACTCCAGACATGTCTTATGCAATCGCTTCAAATCCTTTATTTGAGCTTGTATTAACAGGTATATCTGCTGCAATTTCGATTTTACTCCTTTATTTATGCATAGAATTTATCCATAAAAGAAAATTCATATCCATAATTAACACGGTCTGTAGAGTAGATTGGGTAAGAATATTAAAAGGTGCAGGAATATGGTTTGCTATTTTAACAGTCGGGTCATTAATTGAGTTAATAATTGATCCCAGCAGTGTTAAAGTAACTTTTAATCCAAGTACATTCATTTTCCTCCTGCTTTTGAGTTTACTGGTATTCCCACTCCAAGCATCCTTTGAAGAGCTGTTTTTTAGGGGATATCTTATGCAGGCAGTAGGGGTACTCACAAAAAAGCCAATAATCCCTTTAATGGTTACATCTGTCATTTTTGCGGCTCTTCACTTCTGGAACGGTACAGATACCATTACAAGTGTGGATATAGTACTCCAGGTGTTTATTATTGGAATAACATTAGGTATAATAACTTTGGGAGAAAATAGGCTGGAAACAGCAATGGGAGTGCACATTGCAAACAATATTTTTGTCTCTGTAGTAGTTAATAGTGCAAGTGGCGGATTTGAAGGTCTTCCATCTATATTAACATCATATGGGACTCCTAATCCGGTAACAGATGTTCCAATATTTGTTTTATATGCTTTAGCATTGATAGGCGTTGTTTTTTGGAATAAAAAAGATATGTTACTCAATATTTTCAGGGATACAGTGGATGTAGAACTGGATAAAATTGAAGCTAAAGAAATTTAATTAATGAATTTAAGGAGGTGAATTATGATACAAACGGTAACAACTACTACAACTACAGTTACAACAGAACAGGTAGTTGGGTTCTTTGTAGGCGTAATTATTGTTTTGCTGGTTATATGGTTAATTATAAGATATAAAAAGAAAAATCAAGGGGTATAAAATAAAAATACAGTTATAAACAAAATTATTTAACCACAGGAATACCTAAAATGTCCTTTTCTCCTTCAAAAACAGCTCTGGCGATCTGAGCGCTTCCAACAGAACCGGATCTTTCTCCAATTCTAACAACTGGTGCAATACATTCTACTTGTTTTTTAATGGGACCAAATATATCGATTGGTTCCTGCATAGATCCAGTAGAGCCAGTTAATATAATTCCGTCCATTTTTTCTGTTATTCCCGCAAGTCCGTAGATCTCCATTACTATTGTCATAATCATGGTATCTACAGCAAGCTTTGCCTTCCCGTCGCCATTTAAATAATTTTTAATAATTTCGTCCTTTACATGACTTACCTTTCCATATACATCAGCTATTTTTACAGCTCCTGCACGTGAAAAACATTCATTGGCAGTTCTAATGTCGTCATCGATATCTCTAATCATTTTAAGGTCAAGCGGGCCGTGAATAGTTCCCATAGCACCTATACATGCGTCCATAGCTCCTTTAATTATTCCGTCTTCAATCAGCATTGTTACCGTATTGGAACTGATATCTGAAACTATCATATTCTTAAATCCCGTTTCCAGGAACGCGTTATAACATATGCTGACTTTTTCAGAGCTGGCGTGATGAGAATAAGCGGCTTTAAAACGTTCATCGAGGCACGTGGTTTCATCGTGAATTCCAGGTATTACAACTGTTGGAATCCCTGAATTTTCGATTTCATCGTAAACTGCTGTTCCGCCGCCTGTTACTTTTCCAGCGCCTTCCATTGATTTAATTCCTCTGTTTTTCACTTTTTCTATGGGGGTTACGGCTTTTAGGGCATCTCCCATAGCATAGGTTATTGCCATGAGGTCAATTGAGTTTAAATCAACTCTTTTTGAAAGTTCTTTTAATGCAGAGACTTTTCCGGCAGATAAGTCTTCCCGCAGGATTTTAAAATGAGTAGTTTCGTTATCAAGAATTGTAAAAGAGACTCCTGTAGTCCCATGATCCATTCCAACAAATACCATGGATTCACCTTTATGCAATTATAAAATATCAAATTGGTTTTAAATTTGAAAAGAAAAAGAAGGGGATTATTTTTGTAATCCGCAAAGTTTTCTGAGTTTTGTACCTACTTTTTCAATCTGGAGGTCGTCTTCCATTGCCCTCATTCTTTTGAGCATAGGAGCTCCTGCCTGGTTTTCAAGGGCAAATTCCCTGGTAAATTTACCAGTCTGGATTTCTTTGAGAATTTCTTTCATAGCAGCCCTTGATTCGTCGGTTATAACTCTGTCTCTTCTTGTAAGTCCTCCGTATTCTGCGGTGTTACTTACATCGTGCCACATTCCAGCAAAACCTTGTTTGTATATAAGGTCTACTATGAGTTTTAATTCGTGGCATGTTTCGAAGTATGCAATTTCTGGCTGGTATCCAGCATCTACAAGTGTTTGGAAACCTGCTTTTATAAGTTCAGTTGCTCCTCCACAGAGTACTGCCTGTTCACCGAATAAATCAGTTTCTGTTTCTTCTTTGAAAGTTGTTTCAAGTACTCCTGCTCTTGTAAGTCCAGATCCTTTGGCCATTGCAAGTGCGATTTCTTTTGCATTTCCTGTGTAGTCCTGTTCGACTGCTACGAGTCCTGGAACTCCAAATCCTTCTTCATATTCTCTTCTAACAGTTGCACCGGGTGCTTTTGGGGCTACCATTGTAACGTTTACATTTTTAGGTGCTTTTATGTAGTTGTAGTGTATATTGTATCCATGTGAGAATGAAATGGTGTTACCTTCTTCTAACCCTTCTGCAATTGCTGCTTCATAAACTGCTTCCTGAATTTCATCAGGGATTAATATGTGGATTACGTCTGCTTTTAATGCTGCTTCTTCTATGGTTAATACAGTTAGACCATCAGCTTTTGCTTTTTCCCATGATGCTCCACCTTTTCTAAGTCCGACAACAACATCTAATCCGCTTTCAGACATGTTTAATGCTTGTGCCCTTCCCTGGCTACCATATCCTATAACTGCTATAGTTTTATCTTTTAAAACGTCTAAATCTACGTCTTTTTCGTAATGTATATTCATTTAATGCCTCCAAAAAATATTTTCACTATTTTCTGAGGTTCAGAAAAATCTAAAAGATTTTTCTTCAACCTGCAAAAACCTCGGTTTTTGCGGTTTCGAAAATCTCTCAAAAATTCTTCGAATTTTTGGAGCACGAAACCAAATGTTTCGAAAATCTACGATTTTTCTCAACCTCCTGATGATTTTGAGTTAAATGATTTACCGTAATAGGGTAAAAAATTAATGCCACTACAATATTTGAGCCGTGGATTTATAAATTTTATCATGGCCTATTTTACCCTTTAAAATTAAACGCTGAAATTAGAAGCTGCGTGCTAAAATAGTAATCCCAAGGAAAATTAAGACAAATGGCAGAATTATGTGGCCGTACTTTTTAATTTTATCTCCTAAAATACTGTTTTCTACCAAACTAAAGCTGATATAACACCATATCAAGATCATTATTATAAATACTGATATTACAACGAGCATCTGCTGCAGGCCTATACTTGCAAATAATGGGACATAAACTCCAATATTATCTCCGCCATTTGTAAATGAAACAAGTGCTACTAAAGAAGATTTTGAATTTCTAAATTTTGAAAAAAAAGCCGTTATTTTCTTCATTTATATTATAATTTGCTGAAACGTCCTTGTTATCTTTTAAATCCTTTAAATTTTTGAGTCCAATAATTATGGGTAATATACCAAGCAGTCCGATCCAGTTAACTGGAATAACTAACTTTAAAAAGTAGCTTAATGCACTTATTGCAATTAAAGCCATAACTCCAATGTACTGGCCTAAAACAACCTGTCTAGCCGTAAATTCTTTATTTGAAAAGAATATCATTAAAACAAAAAGATCATCAAGATTAGTTGCTATAAACATTGCAACGGCTGTAAAAATTAGAAAAATGAGTTCTATCATGAGTACATATTAAAAAAATAAAAGCGAGGGCCCTCAAAAATCAATGATTTTTGGGGTACCTAAAATTCATAGAATTTTCGAGTATATTAAATAGTTTTAACACCTCTAGACATTGCAGTAGGGCCTGTCCTTGCGATTTCTTTAATTCCGAAACCTTTTACAAGGTCTATAAGAGCGTCAATTTTATCTGATGCCCCTGTCATCTCTATGGTGAGAGTTTCAGGGCTTACATCTATTACACGCCCTCTAAAGATATTTACATATTGAACAACTTCAGCCCTTATTTTTTCTGTTGGTGAGTGAACTTTAATCAGGCAAAGCTCTCTTTTAACAGTATTTTCTGGCTCCAGATCTCTTACTTTAATGACATCTATGATCTTGTTCAACTGTTTTGTAATCTGTTCCAGGACTTTCCCATCGCCTTTTGCAATTATGGTCATTCGAGCAATTTCTTCCTGCTCTGAAGTTCCAACTGTGATACTCTCTATGTTAAATCCCCTTCTTGTAAAGAGTCCTGCAACTCTCTGGAGTACACCTGGCTTATGAAGTACAAGCGCGCTAATAATATGGGTCCTTTGATCGTCCATCTTAATCACCTGCCCTTTCTTTAGCTGCTTCATGATATGGCACATCTTCAGAGTTGTTAGGCTCGGTTTTGTACTCCCCAACTATTTCTGTGAGGCCGCATCCTGGAGGTACCATTGGAAGGATTTCATCTGGATCAATTGTAACATCGATGAGTGTTGGTTCGCCAGAGTTTATTGCACTGGAAAGTACCTCACGAAGTTCACCAGGCCTTTCTACACGGTCTGCAGCAACTCCAAACGCTTCTGCAAGTTTAACAAAGTCGGGAGATTCTCCTAAGTGGGTATGTGATAACCTCTTCTCGTAGAACAGGTTTTGCCACTGGGCAACCATTCCTAAATATCTGTTATCTAAAACACAGATTACAACTGGAATGTCGTATTCTTTTACGGTTGCAAGTTCCTGTGATACCATTAAAAACCCACCGTCACCAGCAACAGCTACAACGTCGCTTTCAGGCATTGCAACTTTTGCACCTATTGCAGCAGGGAATCCAAATCCCATAGTTCCAAGCCCTCCAGAGGATAAGAATGTTTTAGGTTTTCGGGATGTGAAATAGTGGGCCATCCACATCTGGTTCTGCCCAACATCTGTTGTTACGATTGTATCATCATCTACAGCTTCTGCTATCTCCTTTATAACCTGCTGTGGTTTTAATGGCGTATTATCAAATGACATTTTAGGTATGCATGTCTGTTTGAAGTCTTTAACACGATTTACCCATTCCATGCTTTTACTGCTCATTTTATTTTGAGAAATAGCTCTTATGAGGTTTGATAAAATGATCTTTGCATCACCAACAATTGGAATGTCAACATCTACATTTTTCCCTATTTCTGCAGGGTCGATGTCTATGTGGATTATTTTTGCATTTTTAGCAAATTCACTTATTTTTCCTGTTGTCCGGTCTGAGAACCTGCATCCAACAGCAATCAGGCAATCACATTTATCTACAGCGAAATTGGCTGATAATCTGCCGTGCATTCCAAGCATTCCAAGGGAAAGGTCGTGATCTTCAGGGAAGGATCCTTTACCAAGAAGTGAAGTTGTTACAGGAGCTCCAACTAATTCTGAAAGCTTTAAAAGCTCTTCTGATGAATTTGATATAATAACTCCGCCACCTGCAAGTATAACTGGTTTTTTAGCGTTTCCAATTAAGCTTGCTGCCCTTTTTATCTGTAAAGGATGCCCTTTTCTTGTTGGTTTGTATCCTGGTAGATTGATTTTGACATCATTTTCAAAATCTAATTCCTGTTCCTGAACGTCTTTTGGTAGATCTAGAACTACTGGTCCTGGTCTTCCAGTTCCAGCTATATAAAATGCTGATTTTACCATTTCGGGAATTTCTTTTGAAGTTATAGGTTGGAAATTATGTTTAGTAATAGGCATTGTCATTCCAAGCGTATCTACTTCCTGGAACGCGTCATTACCAATGAGTCCTGTTGGGACCTGTCCTGCAATAGCGACGATTGGGGATGAGTCCATATAAGCAGTTGCTATCCCTGTCACGAGATTTGTTGCTCCAGGACCTGATGTTGCAATACAAACACCCACTTTTCCAGATGCCCTTGCATATCCATCTGCAGCGTGAGCTGCGCATTGTTCGTGTCTTACTAAAATGTGTCTTAGGTCAGAATCGTAGATCATATCGTATAGAGGAAGTAACTGTCCCCCGGGGTATCCAAATACAACATCTACTCCCTGATTTTCCAGTGATTTAAGTAGTGCTTCTCCGCCTCTCATTATAAACACCTGTAATAATTTATGTATATTATTGGCTAGTTTTCATATTTATTTATTCTGAGATATATTAATGTTCATATAATCTCTTTTGGATAGCTGGAATTAATTGTGATCCAACTATGTTTAATATTTAAAATTAAATTTATTAAATGGGATATTCTCATTTTTAAACCAGATTTAGATCCAAAAATAATCAGGAGTATATGCTCTAAAATTATTTTCTATTACTCTGGGTAAATACCTAATTTATAAGCTTTGAATATTTTAAAATTTCCTCAAAGCTTGGAAAATACAAGTAAATCAGATATTTGCCGAACCTAATGTATTTAATGACCTTGCTTACTAAGAACTTCTTCTATAGCGCTGCGCAGTTCACTATCAACGAAAGGTTTTACTAGATAGCCAAAAGGCCCTGTTATTTTTGCTCTGTTAAGTGTCTGATTGTCAGAATGTGCTGTAAGATATATTATTGGAATATTAAAATGTTCACGTATTCGCTCGGCGGTCTCTATTCCGTCAATTTCTCCCTTAAGTACAATATCCATCAACACTAAGTCTGGCTGGGATTTTTTAACTTCTTCGATAGCTTTTTCTCCAGAAGATACCACCGCCAGCACACCATAACCAAGACGTTCTACTTTGTCCTGTATATCCAGTGCCACGATGCTTTCATCTTCAACTATCAGTATATTTACCATTATTAAGCTCCTCTAATGACCTCTCTGCATTAATTAGTTCAAGCTGTTATTTATAGCCATTTTTTTCAATTATATGCATTATATGTTGTGTCACTTGTATTTTTTTTAGATTATATTTGCTGTTATCTGATAAACATATAACGAGCAGCAATTTTAATATTTTTAATAGTTTTATCTATAGGTTTATCTATTAAATAATAAACCATTTTTATAGGGGGTCATGTCTATAGATTTATAAAAGGAGAATTTATAGAGATAATAAAAAATCAGGAAATTTTTAGTCTTTAGTTTTATATCAAAAATAGGTACTTAATTTAAAATTTCAGATTCATAGATTTTATTTAAAGGAGGATTTATATGAAGATTCTTGTAGTAGGTACAGGGGCGAGGGAACACGCTATTTGTAAAGCAGTAGAAGGAAATGCAGAATTATACTCAGTTATGAGCAATAAAAATCCTGGGATAGCGCGAATATCTGAATATCAGATAGGGAGTGAAAATGACATTGAAGCTGTAAAGAAGTTTGCAGTGAAAAATAAGATTGATATAGCTGTAATTGGGCCAGAAGCCCCACTTGAAAAGGGTATTGTCGATGCTCTACAGGCAGAAGGTATAGGCTGTGTTGGACCGACCATGGAAGCGGCTAAAATTGAAACAGACAAAGTTTTCATGAGAAACCTTTTTGAAAACTATAAAATACCAGGATCTTTAACCTACCGGTGTTTTGATAACTATGAAGATATCAGTGATTTTATCGATGAATTTGGGGAAGATATTGTTGTTAAACCTGTCGGATTAACCGGTGGAAAGGGAGTTAAGATTGTTGGAGAGCAGTTAAAAGATCTAGATGAAGCTAAAAATTATGCCAAAGAAGTAGTAGATACTAAAATGGGCGGATACGCCAGTGTAGTACTTGAAGAACGTGCAATAGGTGAAGAATTTACAGTCCAGGCATTTGTAGATGGTAAAAACATAGCTCCAATGCCTGCGGCCCAGGACCACCCATATGCATTTGAAGGAGATGAAGGGCCTATAACTGGAGGAATGGGGTCCTATTCTGATAAAGGCGGATTACTCCCATTTTTAGATAAAAAAAGTTATGATGAATCTGTTAAAATAATGGAAGAAACAGTAAAGGCTATTAATAAAGAGGTTGGACCATATAAAGGATTTTTATATGGACAGTTCATGCTGTGCAGGGACGGCCCGAAGCTCATAGAATACAATGCCAGATTTGGTGATCCAGAGGCCATGAATGTTCTATCTCTGCTTGATTCTAATTTTGTAGATATCTGTGAAGGTATCGTTAACGGGAATCTTAAAGGAGCTGAGTTTGAAGATAAAGCTACAGTTTGTAAATACATCGTGCCAGAAGGATACCCTGGAAATGCAGTTCCAAACCAGGTAATCGATGTGGACGAAGCTAAAATTAACGAAGCTGGCGCCCAGGTTTATTATGCTGCTGTAAATGAAAAAGATGGGAAGATTTACTCTTCTTCTTCAAGAGCCCTTGGCCTTGTTGCAGTCGGTGAATCAATAGAAGAAGCTGAAAAGCTGTGTGAAGACGCTACAAAATACGTAAAAGGCGATGTTTATCACAGAAGGGATGTTGGAACAGCAGATCTTGTGCAGAAACGGGTTAAACACATGGGAGAAATCAGAAAATAATTCAAGAGGTAATAAAATTATTACCCTATTTTAAATTAACTTGAAAAGCTCTAATAGCTCAGTATTAAACTGAAATAGAATAGAATGAATTACAACGAATGATGAACTGAATAAAAAGTTCAAATCATTTTATTTTGCTTGAATTCTCTAGAAAATAATTCATTTAGAATTAGAGAAAAGTAGATATAGTATGATTTAAATAAACATGTTCTTCAATAAATAAGGCATAATGAATACAATTTGGAGTGAAAATATGAATCATCTTTTATCAATGGAAGATGCCAGGGATCATGTAAATGAAATACTGGATCTCTCTAAAAAATTTAAGAATGGAGAAATCCCTGGAGAGCCTTTGGCTAAGAAAACACTTGCTATGGTTTTTGAGAAGGCATCAACAAGGACTAGAATATCTTTTGAAGTTGGAATGTATCAGCTCGGTGGAAATGCGCTTTATCTATCTAGAGAAGACCTTCAACTTGGTCGTGGTGAAATAGTGGAAGATACCGCCAGAGTTATGAGTAGATATGTTGATGGAATAATGATCAGGGCCAAGGAACATGATGATGTTTTAGAATTTTCACGGTATTCTGATGTACCGGTTATTAATGGTCTTACAAACAAGGAACATCCTTGTCAGGCATTTGCAGACCTTTTAACCATATATGAAAAGAAAAATAGTTTTGATGTAAAACTTGCCTTTGTTGGAGATGGAAACAACGTCTGTAATTCATTATTATTTGCATCCGCATTTGTAGGGATGGACATGGACGTAGTATGCCCTCCGGGATATGAACCTGATGCGGAAATATTTAAAAAGGCCAAAAAATACGCTGAAGAAACTGGTGCAGAACTTAAAATAGTTAATGATATTGAAGCTGGAGTTGAAGGTGCCGACGCTGTTTATACTGATGTATGGATCAGTATGGGAGACGAGGAAGAGGCTTCAAAAAGACTCAATGCATTTGCAGATTATCAGGTAAACAAAGACCTTATGGGTCCGGCAAATGAAGACGCAATTATTTTGCACTGTTTACCGGCTATTCGGGGACAGGAAATTACCGCAGACATGCTTAATTCCACCCAGTCCGCAGTATGGGACCAGGCTGAAAACAGGCTCCACGCCCAGAAAGCGGTGCTTTACAAATTACTGGGGAAGAAATAATCCAGATATTTCTTTAATATAATTATTTTTTCTAATTCAATATTATTTTTTAAATTTTAAATCACTTTTTCTAATTTATTTAAATGAAGCAAGAAAACCATTCACAACATCTCTTGCAGACTGTATTAACGAGACAACCTTTTTTTCAAAAAAAAGGATTGATCAAAAAAATCCTCGCTCAAAACCTTCGGTTTTGAGCTGTGGAGATCGGGAATCAAAATGAATTTCTAATTTTTATTTTTAAGGTATTTAAAACGCATGAAAGAACTTAATAATCGTGATTATCTAATATCCCAGTCACCCAAATTTTTTTTAAAAGTAATCTTCGTATCATCGATTAATTTTTCCAAAATTTTATAAAATTTTAAGAATTCTAAAATGAGTTCTATTTAAAAATTGAATAATGGTTTAAAGTATCATATCTGGAAGTAAATTAAGTAAAACCCTAAACTGCCTATACATTACTATTTTTATCTAAACGAGGCAAGAAAACCATTCACAACATCTCTTGCAGACTGTATCAACGGATTTTTAGATCTTACAGGTGTTTGCATGCCTTTTAGCCTGTCAATCCTGAAATAAACAGGAGGATGAGTGTCCCATGACAGCCATCTTGGAATCTTAGATCCCACCTTTTCCATTTGAAGTCTTTGGTATGCTATTTTTCGAAGCGCCTCTGCAAGTACGTCCGGCTGACCTATTTTCATGGCTGATAAAAGGTCTGCCCTGGTCTCAAAGAACTTGCCCACGAAGAAAATCAGGGCCATAATTACTATTATGTATATTATGGGGTTAATAATTACAATAGGGAACAGGACTGTGAATCTCAATATGAACTCGCCGGAGATTATACTGAATAATATTAAAGGGTCTCTTCCTTGAAGGTGCCCCATTTCATGGCCTAAAACACTTAATATTTCATTTTTATTTAATTGAACAAGTAAACCGGTTGTAATGAGTACAAGTCCTTTACTTGGGGTAGGACCAGTGGCTGCTGCATTTGCAATCATGGTATTTGAGATCACGATTTTAGGCATAGGCAGACCAAAACTATCGGCAGCTTTTTTAACGATGTCGTACACATTGACAGTTTTATACAGGCTGCGGTATGGATTGCAGCTGAAGCCGTACTTTTCCAGAACTTCGTCTCCAAGCTTGCAGGTTGGTTTTATGCCCTGGTTAAATGTCCTGTCGTAGATTTCCTTTTTTATCTGTGTTACAGTTTCTTTTCCAAATTTTTCCTGAAACTCTTTAAATTCTTTAAAGGGCAGCTGGTATTCTAATATGTGGACATAAGGATTTTGAAGGGTAACATTCCATTTATTCCCGTATGCAAGGATTTTATTTGAAAAAAGAACAATTACAAATTGAGAAAGTAAGATGAGGGCCACTGCATAGTATAATCCCAATAAGAAGAACAGGACAATGTTAAATGCAAAAAACAGGATGTAAACTAAGAGAAGGCTGCTGGTAAAAAGCTGGTCTCCAGTGCGTTTTTTGGATGTAGGGGGCTGTTCTGGTATAACTCTTTCCCCTTCCACCCATGAAAAATAAATGGTTGAACTGCGGATGTTATCTTCAAATAAATGAACCATGAAGTAAATATCGTCTTTAACTGATTCTGTAAATTTAGACGGAGTTCCATCACCCGGTATTAATGTGAGTTCTACAGGATTCCCTGATTTAACTTCTGCTTCTATCTGAAAACCCTTTGTAGGATCTCTTGCTGTAAATAATAATCGATTACTATCATTTTCTCTTATTATTTTCACATTTGAGAAGTATTCAGGCTTAACCATCAGATAATTTTCATCAATAAAACTTAGAACTTCGTCGTGGTATTCTGGGGATATATCAAAATCAATTAAAAAAGTTTGAGTTTCAGGGATTTCAATCATTATATAATTATTATTTGTCTTTATAAGTTAAATAATTTATGAAAACGCATTTAGAATCTTTTCTTTTTAAAAAGGGATTCATATTTCAATTAATGAAAAAGAAGAAAATTGGAATATTGAAGGAACAACGTAGGGTTACATGGATTCAGGTGCATTTATTCCCATAAGATCAAGACAGTTTCTAATGGTTATCCTTGATTTATCCACTAAAAGTAACCTTGTAACCTCTTCTTCTGCACCTATTACTGGAACAGACTTGTAGAACCTGTTGAATGTCCCTGCCAGATCCATAGCATACTGTGCAAGAGGATGTATCCTGTTAATTTTCGCTGATTCTTCAATAATAGAGGTGAACTTGGAAAGCATTTTTACAAGTTCTATTTCAAAAGGATGGTTCAATACCTGGTCTTGAGTATCGATACCTGCATCAAAACCTGCTTTTTCAAGCAGTTTGCATGCCCTTGCATGGGCGTATTGAATAGATGCGCATCCCCTTTCAAAACTGAGGGCTTCTTCCCATTTAAACACTATGTGCTTTTCTGGAGATAATTTGACTATGAAGTACCTTATAGCGCCTATACCTATATCTGTAGCAATTTTAAGGGCTTCTTCATCACTTAAATCTGATCTCCTCTTTTTAATTTCAGCAAGGGCACGGTTTACAGCTTCGTCAACAAGATCATCCACTGAAATAAATACTCCTCTTCGTGTAGACATTGAACCTTCAGGGAGAGTTATAAACTCATAGAATACGACTTCTGGGCTTTTTCCATCTAATAAGTTAAGTGCAACACTTATCTGATCCACTGCAAGCTTATGGTCGGATCCTAAAATGTCTATCATTTCATCAGAGTTATTTGATTTTTCAAGGTGATATGCAAGGTCTCTTGTGGAATAAAGAGAAGTTCCATCGGACCGTGTAAGTACAAGCTCTTTTTCTATGCCGTAATCTTCAAGGGGGAGGTATAAAACTTCATTTCTTTTAGTGTATTTGCTTAGTTTGTCCAAAATTCCGCTGACGGCTTGGTTTCTTATAAACTTGCTTTCCCAGACAAAAGCGTCGTGATAAATGTTTAAATCGTTTAATGTTGATTCAATTCCGCTTATACATTTTTCTACAATATTTTTAAAGACTTTTTCAAGTTCTGGATCGGCACCGCTTTCATATCTTTTTAAAAGTGCACTAACTTCTGTTTTAAGGCTCTCGTCGGCACGTAATTTTTCATTTATCTGGAAGTAGATTTTTCCAATTTCATGGTCTACTTTTTCTTTTTCTTCTATTTTAAAATCAAAATTTAGTAATCCCCATGCGATTATACCTATTTGCCGGCCCATATCGTTTACATAATACTGAGTTTCCACGTTATACCCTGCAGAACGTAATATTCTTGCTAAAGAATCTCCTATTATTGCATTTCTAACGTGGCCAATGTGTAATGGCCCGTTAGGGTTTGCTGATGTGTGTTCAAGGATTATTTTTTTATTTTTGTCTTCTAATTGCCCGTAATTTTCATCTATGGAGTCTAAAACCAGTTTTGAAAAGTTTTCATAGTTTATGAAGAAATTGATGTAGGGACCTTTCATTTCTACAGACCTGAAAACTTCAGGAATTTCTATAACATTTAAAATGTCCTTGGTTATTTCCATGGGCGGTTTTTTAAGCTGTTTTGCAAGTTGAAATGACACTGTTGATGCAAGATCCCCCAGATCTGCATTCGGAGGTTCCTCAACTTTAATTTCAGATGGTTTTTCATATCCTAAAGATTCAATTGCACTTTCTAAAGATTTAACTGCTTCTTTTTCTAACATCCTGTACATAGATTCACCGTATAATCATTATAATGCATTTATTTCAATATTAAAAGTTGTATATTATATATTTGCATGAGAATTTCATTAGCATATACAACTTTTAATGTAAATGCAGTGTAAAAATATTTTTGAAATTAAATATAGTAATTATTAATAATCTTTCAAAATTCTCTAAATTAAGATATTGTCACGCCTATTAAAAAGTATTTTCAAAAAATTTACGAATTTTTTTAAACTTTCTAAATCTGTAAAAATTTTCAATTTTGACGTTTACGAAATTGAAAATTTCGTAACAGCGAAAAATTCCATTTTGCGCATGCATCGAAAATTCTATGAATTTTCGAATGTTGTCAAATCTCCGATTTGACACATCAAACAAGGAGTGTTTGCATGCTCTGATTTTTGTCGGTTTTCAAAGTTTGATAAAATTTTTAAAAAAAAGTATATCTGGTAATAAAAAGGAATTTGCCAGTTGATTTTGTTATAATCCTCTAATCCACAGCGTTATGTACCCTATTTTAGGTATAATCAGGGGTGTGCCACCTATATCAACGACCTTTGAGATCACCTGGTCGGGGTATTGTACGGGGTATGGATCGGGCACGGGGTTGTTATCTCCCTTTGTTATGAGATACGTGCTTCCATTAGACGTTTTGTATATCTCTTTAACTCTGTGAATTACAGGTTCTGGAAACCATGTTGCATGATAGACAACTATATCTCCTACCTGGACACTGGCTGGGTTTTGATCTACTACGACTATGTCTCCCCTGTACATTACGGGTTCCATACTTCCAGAGACAACAACATTCATATGTTGCGCTATGATCACTCCTGCGAGTATAATTATAATGTAAGTTGCTATTTCTTTATAATTCACTTTTTCACCTTTATTAAGGGCATTATAGCTTAATTTAAAATATTTTTAAGAAATTAAGTTTTATTGAACATTGGCAATAAAAAAGAACTTGCCAGTTGATTTTGTTATAATCCTCTAATCCACAGTGTTATATACCCTATTTTAGGTATAATTAGGGGTTGTCCATTTATGGATACAACTTTTGAAACCACCTGGTCGGGGTATTGTACGGGGTATGGATCGGGCACGGGGTTGTTATCTCCCTTTGTTATGAGATACGTGCTTCCATTAGAGGTTTTGTATATCTCTTTGACTCTATGGATTACATCTTCATTGACCCATGTTGCTTTGTAAACAACTATATCTCCTACCTGGACGCTGCTTGGGTTTTGATCTACGATAACTATGTCTCCCCTGTACATTACGGGTTCCATACTTCCTGAGACAACAACGTTCATGTGCTGCGCTACAACTATTCCAATGAGTATGATCACGATATAAGTTGCTATTTCTTTATAATTCACTTTCTCCCTCTATCAAGGATTTTGTCTAAATTTATGGACTTTAAATGATTTATAGATTTGCCCAAATATTATTTTTTAATATTATGTGATTTATTAAGTCAAGTAACATAAACTTACTGGCCCTGCGATTTTAGGCAGATTATATTCGGATTAAAGTATGAAAATTGGATTTAAAAAGGAAAGATAAAGAATTAATCTTTTATTATAATTACCTTAAAACAGCTCCTTTATCTGCAGAACTTGCCATTTTTCTGTATCTTGAAAGCCAGCCTTTAACCTTTTTATCTGGCATTACTACATTTTCAAGCCTCTTTTTAAGTTCTTTGTCTTCAACTTCAGCTTCGAGAATTCCGTTATTCATATCTATTTTTATAATGTCTCCATCTTTTAGGGCAGCTATTGGTCCTTTTTCCATGGCTTCAGGAGATATGTGTCCAATACAAGGTCCTCTTGTCCCGCCGGAGAATCTTCCATCGGTTATAAGTGCAACTGTTTTTAACCCCATACCAGATATTGCGGAAGTTGGGTTCAGCATTTCACGCATTCCAGGGCCGCCCTTTGGTCCTTCGTATCTTATTACAACTACGTCCCCTTCTTTGATTTCATGGTTAAAAATTGCAGTAACACACGCGTCTTCACCGTCAAAGACTTTCGCTGGACCGGTGTGTACTTTCATATCTTCATTTACACCTGCTACTTTAACTACAGATCCCCTTGGAGCTAAGTTGCCTTTTAATATTGCAAGTCCTCCTTCTTTACTGTAAGGATTACTTAACGGCCTTATAACTTCTTCATCTGCAACTTTTGCATCTTTAATATTTTCACCAAGGGTTTTTCCAGTACATGTTAGAGTATCCTGGTTTATTTTGTCTTCGATTACCTTTAAAACTGCAGGTATGCCTCCGGCATTGTCTAAATCCAACAGGCTGTGAACTCCTGATGGGCGTAGTTTGGTTATGTGCGGAATTTTTTTACTAAATTCATCAAATGAATTAATGGTTATATTAACTCCTTTATCTTCTAGTTCGCTTGCTATTGCAGGAATGTGTAAAGTAGTATTTGATGATCCTCCGAGCGCAAGATCAGCTGCTATAGCATTTTCAAATGCTTCTTGAGTCATTATTTTAGATGGAGTTATATTTTTATCCAGCAGTTCTATTATTTTGGCTCCAGATTGGCGTGCTATTTGTCTTTTTTTAGCGTCAACAGCATGGGCTGTTGCGCAGTATGGTAAACTCATTCCTAATACTTCTGTTACGCATGCCATTGTGTTTGCAGTGAAAAGGCCGGCACATGAACCTGCTCCTGGGCATGCACATCTTTCAAGCTCGTCAAGTTCTTCCTCTGTCATTTTACCAGATGATACTGCCCCAACACCTTCAGAAACAGATATGAAATCTACAGGTTTACCTTTAAACTCACCAGGTTTCATAGGCCCCCCTGTAACAACGATTGAAGGTATATCAAGCCTTGCTGCAGCCATTAACATTCCAGGAACTACCTTATCGCATGTTGGGATTAATACAAGCGCATCCATCTGGTGGGCCTGTGCCATACTTTCTACCGTATCTGCTATTATCTCCCTTGAAGCAAGGGAATATTTCATTCCTTCATGGCCCATTGATATGCCGTCGCAAATCGCCATTGTATTAAATTCGAAAGGTACTCCGCCTGCTTCGCTTATTCCCTGTTTAACTGCATCAGCTACTTCATTAAGGTGAATGTGTCCGGGTACTATACTGGTAAAACTATTTGCAACACCTATAAATGGTTTGTTCATTTCTTCATCTGTTACTCCGCATGCTCTAAGTAAAGATCTATGGGGAGCTTTTTGTAATCCTTTTTTAATAGCATCGCTTCTCATTGAATCACCATAAAACTTCTATTTAAGATATATTTTACAAATAACGAATAATACTGACTTAATCCTATTTAAACGGTTATTTTTGATTAATAGAATTAGTGTATTAATATCTTTAAATATAATCATATTAATTTCTTTTTATGTATTATAAATGTACTGTATTCTATTTTTATTGATATAAAATGATCTTATGTCAAATTTCTATTTATCATTTGCAATATGATTTGATGTTTAAATGTACAGGGCAGTTCTAGTTATTTTATAAGTACAAACTATGGAATTCAACAGGTTGGGCAGGTTATAATGTTACGTTTGATTTGAGGTTCATTACTTATAGATCAAAAAACAGATTATTAGTATGCATATAGATATCGTCTTAAAATTTTTAATTGCTTTAGCAATTGGGGCGTTAATTGGAATTGAAAGGGAACGAAAACAGGTAAATAAAAGTGAATTTGCAGGTATCAGGACATTTATTTTAATTGCATTATTTGGAATACTTTCAGTGTATATAAATGAATTTTATCCTAATTTTTTAGTTATATCTTTTTTAGGTTTAATCGTGCTTGTAGGCTTAAGTTACATGGTAAGCACGCGGGAAACTGGGGACATGGGTATTACAACTGAGGTTGTAGCTCTCCTTACTTTTATTTTAGGTGCATTATGTTACACTGATGATGGAATAAAAATAGCTCCAATATTTGCAATTATAATAACAGCTCTACTGGCGGCAAAATCATATATACACAAATTTGTAAGAAAAATAAGTGAAAAAGAGTTAATAAATACCCTG
Organism: Methanobacterium veterum; assembly: GCF_000745485.1. NCBI lineage: Archaea > Methanobacteriati > Methanobacteriota > Methanobacteria > Methanobacteriales > Methanobacteriaceae > Methanobacterium > Methanobacterium veterum. The sequence continues at coordinate 26,668 of NZ_JQJK01000009.1, read as the reverse complement.
AAATTCCTTATAATTGCATTTGTAATTCTTCCATTACTTCCTGATCAAACGATGGGACCCCTGGATGTATTCAATCCATATCAAATATGGCTTGTAGTTGTTTTTATTTCTGCAATAAGTTATGCCGGATACGTAATGATGAAATTAGTTGGGGCAGAACGAGGATTGGGCTTAACTGGAGTTGTGGGAGGCCTGGTATCAAGTACTGCAGTTACAACTGCAATGGCATCAAGAGTTAAGGAAAGTGAGTTTATTATAAGGGCAGCGGTATTTGCAACTATTATTGCTAGTTCTATGATGTTTTTAAGGATTCTTTTTGAAGTACTGGTTATAAACCCCGATCTGGTATCCCTTCTTATGGTCCCGATGTTAAGCATGGGAATTTTAGGGATTGCACTCGGAGTACTGGCATGGAAAACTACAAAAGTTAAGGAAGTTGGGGAAGAAATCAAATTTAAAAACCCTTTTTCCCTTAGACCCGCACTCCTATTTGGAGTTCTGTTTTTAATCATTCTTTTCATGTCAAAAATTGCAGATATCTATTTTGGAAGCAGCGGCCTTTATGTGGCAAGTATTATATCCGGTGTTGCTGATGTTGATGCTATAACCATAAGTATGGCGCTTCTTGCAAAGACTACCATCTCACCGGATGTAGCAGTAACAGCCATAACAATTGCAGCTATTTCTAACACTGTAATGAAATTTGGAATAGCTTTATTTATTGGTACAAGGCGCTTTGGACAAATAATAGGCGTAATTTTTGCTGCAATCATTGCAACTGGACTTATTGCAGTGTTTTTTATTTAAATGATTATTTGGTTTGTTAATTAGCACGACTATAATTTTGATAATCAAAAACATTCACTAGTGATCCAATAAAAATTTAAATACTCTAAACCTAAATTGTAATGACTAATAATTCATTAGTTGAAATAAAATAATATCAAGCAAATTATTGATTTTAAAGTTTAGAATCATTTTATAACTATTTCAGTTTACAGGTGAGAAAATGCGAATACTTTTGATTCACTCTGATTATTTAAGGTACAAAACAAAATCCAAAACAAAAATAGCGGAAAAAATAGAAGATGAAAAGAAAGGCGGCGAATTTGACAACGCTTTAGTGGTTTTTACTGCAGTTGAAAGGGAAGATGAAAAAGATGCAGATGCAATAATTGAAAGTGCTGTATCTGAAATAATGAACGTTTCAAGCCAGGTAAAACCGGATAATGTAATTATATATCCATATGCTCATTTAAGTTCATCTTTGAGCTCTCCAGATGCTGCAAAGAATATTTTAAAGGGTATGGAATCTAAATTAAAAGAAGAAGGGGTTGCAGTCTCAAGAATTCCATTCGGCTGGTACAAGTCATTTGAAATATCATGTAAAGGGCATCCATTATCTGAACTATCAAGGACCATAACTGTAAAACCTAAAGAAGAAGAAAAAGCGGAAGAAGAACCTTCAAAATGGTACATTTTAAATAAAGGAGAACTTTCAGACCCTGAAGGATATGAATATGAAAACGAAGATCTCAGAAAATTGATGATGTACGAACTCGGTAAAATGGAGTCTTCTGGTGAAGAACCACCTCACGTTAAATTAATGCGTGAGAAGGGACTTTCAGACTACGAGCCCTCTGCAGATGTCGGCCATTTACGCTGGTACCCTAAAGGGAGATTAATCCGTGATCTCCTTTCAGACTACGTTTACAACCTTGTAACTGAATACGGGGCAATGCCTGTTGAAACTCCAATAATGTACGACCTTGCAGATGAAGCAATACGTACACATGCTGATAAATTTGGAGAAAGGCAGTACAGGATGGGTACTAAAAAAGAGCTTATGTTAAGATTTGCATGCTGTTTTGGAGCGTTTAGAATACTTTCAGACTCATTTTTAACCTGGAAAAACCTTCCAGTTGGGCTTTACGAGCTTTCAACATACAGTTTTAGATTAGAAAAAAGAGGGGAAGTTGTAGGTCTTAAGAGACTTAGAGGGTTTACCATGCCTGATTTCCACTCCGTATGTAGGGATATACCTCAGTCCATGGAAGAATTTGAAAGGCAAATTGATATGTGCATGCAGACTGGAGATGACCTTAATGTAAACTACGAGGTTATTTTCAGGGCAACACAGGACTTTTTCGATGAAAATAAGGAATGGATGTATAAAGCGGCAGAAAAGGTTGGAAAACCAATGCTTCTTGAAATTTTACCAAGACGTAAGCATTACTGGATATCCAAGATGGACTTTGCAGCTATTGACTATCTTGGAAGACCTATAGAAAACCCTACAATACAGATAGATGTTGAAAGTGCTGAAAGGTTTGATATAAACTACATCAATGAAAAAGAAGAGGAAGAATATCCTATAATCATCCACTGCAGCCCAACAGGAAGTATAGAACGTGTTATAGGTAGTTTACTTGAAAAAACTGCTATTGAACTTAGAGAAGACCCCAAAAAGATGCCTATGCTGCCTGTATGGCTTTCACCAATTCAGGTAAGGGTGCTTCCAATTGCAGAAAGGCATTTCGATTTTGCCCTTTCACTTGCTGAATACCTGAAGGACAGTAACATAAGGGTAGATGTTGATGAAAGGTCTGAAACAGTAGGTAAAAAGATAAGAAATGCTGGAAAAGAATGGGTTCCCTATACTATTGTAATTGGAGATAATGAACTTGAAAAAGACCAGTTTAATGTAAACATCCGTGAAACCAATGAAAAAGTATCGATGGATAAGGATGAGTTAATTGCGAGAATTCACGATGAAATTAAAGGAATGCCATTTAGAAAGCTGCCGTTACCTTTAAGGCTTTCAAAAAGAGTTAATTTTTAATTAACTCTATTAATTATTCTTCTTTTTCTATTCTTTCAATGGTTAGTTGTGTCTGAGAACCAATTATACCATCAGTAACAATTTTTTTAGCACTCTGAAACTGTATAACTGCATCACGGGTTTTTTCTCCAAAAATACCATCTTCTTCTCCAGCTTTATAACCATGAGCATTTAACCAGTGCTGTATATCCTTTACCTGTCTTCCAGTGTCTCCTTCTTTTAATATATGTTTCATATTTAACACTCCTTAAAATCTGATCTTACACGTGTTATTTTATAATTAAAAATTAATAAAATTATACCATTTTTTAATAAATAATCTCTTGAGGATAATTATTTCTAAGCATTATAATTTTTTATTATGATAATTTTTGAGGGATATGTGTTTAAAAGCGGCTATTTTCAAGTTAATTAGCGTATATGGAAATAGTTATATTCTATTAACTTTTGCAGTATCACTAAATTTACCATAAGTCCATAATGTATTCTATTTTTTAAGTAAATCCTGATTAATTTCGTTATATCTCCATTCATTTAGAAAGCTTTAAAAATTATAAGTTATAACTTAAAATTTAGAAGTACAAAGGAGAAAAGTTTATGGGCGAAACAATTGCAATACTTAACCAAAAAGGCGGTTGTGGAAAAACAACCACTGCAGTTAATTTATCAACAGCTTTAGCACTTAATAATAAAAGAGTTTTATTAATAGATATTGATCCGCAGGGTAATGCCACAACAAGCTTTGGAATACCTAAAAGTGAGATTGAAAAAACTATCTACACCACATTAACAGGAAAAAACCCCGTAGAAGAAGCAATCATCCCAACAGGAATCGATAGACTGGATCTTGTTGCAAGTAATATAGCATTGAGCGGTGCAGAAATTGAATTAAGCGGCGAAATAGGGTTTCATTCAATATTAAATGAACGTTTAGAGAATATTAAAGACTCTTACGACTATATCCTGATTGATGTTCCTCCATCCCTGGGGGTACTTACCATAAATTCGCTAGTAGCATCTGACAGTGTAATAATCCCAATTCAGGCGGAATTTTACGCGCTTGAAGGAATGGCAGATCTTATGGAGGCTATGAAACTTGTAGGAAACCGTTTAAACAGCCCATGTAATATAAAAGGTATTTTACTTACTTTATATGATTCCAGAACAAGGCTTGGAAGAGATGTGTATGAAAACGTTAAAGAATACTTTGGAGAGAAAGAAAACATCTTTGAAATCAGTATTCCTCGAAATGTTAAACTGGCAGAAGCCCCAAGCCACGGAAAACCAGGTGTCCTTTATGATGAGGAATGTAAGGGTTCAACTGCATATATGGAACTTGCAGAAGAAATAATTGCTATGGAGGCTGCAAAATGACTAAATCTGATAAAAAACAGGGCGGAGCACTTGGACGAGGGTTAGATGCATTGATCAGTAAAGAGTATGTTAAAGATTCTGAAACTGAAACTGCTAAAGAAGAAATCGTCGCAAAAGAACCAGTGGAAAGTATAGAAGAGTCTGCTGAAGTAAATGTGATCCACCAGAAAATAATAGATGCAATTTTAGAAGATGTCCAGAAAAATCCTCGAGTTTCATTCTGGTCTGCTAGAACTGCCGCAGTGTTGAGATTTTTAAGGAAAACCGAACCTGAGTTCAGCATCAGCAGTGAAGCATCACTTTTAATGGAAGAAGCGGTAAAGGAAAAATACCCTGAAATTTGGGAAATGTTTGAAGAACATCTGTAAACTATAATCATGGATTGTAAGAGAAATCCCAAGATTTTCTTCTATTTTTCAATTTTAAAGCTTTAAAATTAGATAATTATTTTTAACACCCCAAGTTGAAGAGTTTGGGGTGCTAAGTTAGATCGATCCTGTACAAATCATATAATTTTATGGCAAGATTTGAAGATCATTTTCTACTATACTGGTTATCACTTATAAGTGATTAGGTATAAGTTACAAGTTGTAAGATTTAACTTATAACTTCCAAGTTATAACTTATATTCAAACTGGATTAAAGATTTTTTGATGTGTTTAACAAAAAATTAAAAACCTAATGTAGCTTGATAAGATTTATTTAGTTTTATAAAAGGTTCGGCACGTTTTACAGCCACGCCCAAATCTTGAAGCTCTTCTAGCTTTTCAAAACGCCTGCCCCTTTTTCTTAGAGTTATAATTCTTTTTGCAGATATTTTGCCTATCCCTGGAACTCGTATAAGTTCATCATATGATGCTTCGTTAATTTCAGTAGGGAATAGATCCATATTATTCAGGGCAAAAGAATATTTGGGGTCTATTTGTGTATCTATATTTCCATTTTCATCGAATACCAGTTCATCTAAATTAAAACCGTAGGAGTTTAATAAAAAATCAGCCTGGTAAAGCCTTGAAGTTCTTTTAGGATGAGGTATTTCGTGATTTTCAAGTGGAGTATCTTCGAGTGGGCTAAAAGCACTGAAATAACTTCTTTTAAGTTCTAATTTATCGTACAGTTTTTTGGTCATGCTTAAAATTTCTTCATCATTTTCATCTGTAGCCCCAATGATAAACTGAGTGGTCTGCCCTGATGGTGCCATAGCAGGGTCCATTTTTGCTAATTTGCTGATCCACTTCATCCGCCTTAAAATATCTATGTTATAGTTTTTGGTGCTTGTAAGTTCTTCAAATCCATCAGGAGTTGCAGCTTCCATATTTATGCTTACCCTGTCTGCCAGGTGCATGGCACTTTTAATTAAATCGTAAGATGTCCCTGGAAGGATTTTAAGGTGTATATATCCGTCATACCCGTAGTCTCTAAGTATCCTTGCAACTTCTACTTCCCTTTCCATGGAAGTGTTTATGTCTCCAGAAATTCCAGAGCTTAAGAATAAGCCTTCCACGTATCTTCTGTTGAAGTAATTTAAAAACAGGTTCGAAAGTTCCTGAGGTGTATATTCAAAACGTTCGCATTTCCTGCCGCTGCGGTTCACGCAGTATTTACAGTCATTTGAACATTTGTTAGTCATTAACACTTTAAATAACGGTATGCAGCGTCCATCAGGTGCAGTACTGTTGTATACTCCCAGCATTTTGCCTGATGCATAAGTTTCAAAATTGGGGTCTGCATAATTACACAGATCGTACTTTGCTGATTCTCCAAGAACTTTGAGTTTTTGCAGTGAATTCATTATATTTTATTATATCAAAAATAGTATTATAATTTGTTCTAGAGCAATGTACAAGTATTCGTTTGGTATCACTATTTCTATAATAATCTAAATTTTAATTTAAAATGTATTTTAAAATCATTTTTATCATAATATTTTAAGTATGTAGTTTTTATTTTCAAATTCTATAAAAAAAACCATATAATTTAGCTACATAAAATTTATTACGTATTTTATTGCATTAAATATTATTTTAATAATTTAAATAACAAAATAATGGATTTATATATGTTTAAATGAAATTTTAAATATTTTTATTGAATTTAGACTCATAAAACTCAACTTAAATTATTTAAAAAATTAATCTTGTAAAAACATAATTTTATTTTCTGAATGTATGAAAGCACTTGTCAATTATTTTTTTAAAAGGTTAAAATTAGTTATTAGTATATAAATTACTTTTTTTGGAAGATAGTGCTGAAAAATGAGTGACGTAGTCTAAATTAAATTAGGTTTACCGCTGAACATTCTTTTGGAAGAAAATATCTGCAAGAGGAAAACATCTAATACTTATGTTTTTATAAAATAGGCTTCTTTGGGAGCTATTATATTAAAAATAAGAACCTCTAACAGGAATTTCTGTTTCTAAAATATAATTCCTTTTAATTCAGTTTTAAATTAAAAAATAGACTGTAAATGGGCCTTTTTTTGGATTTTAGACCACAATATTTAAATGTAATAATAAATACAATATCCGTATTACAAAGTGACTGTTTAAAAAATGTGCGTGGAGGAGATATAATTACGCCGAAACAATGGTTTTTACCGATTATGGTAGTTAGCGTTGCCACGGTCGGCTTGTTTTCTGGAGTTTTAAATGATCAAAACGCAAATTATTCAACTGGATCTAAAGTTGTACAGTCCCCATCTCAATCAAATACGGCTCAAGTAGCTTCTGAGCCAAAAGCTAAGGCTAAAGCTAGAAATGATGTACTGGTAGTAACTGCTAGATGTTCGTGCAGTTGTTATCAAGATTATAAATTACACGACCCTTCATGGATAAATTATTGTCCCGTATGTCATCGGTATGGTACACTTATATTTGAAAAAACAAGCGACTGCCCCGAAGGAATGATGCGATGTACCTGCTGTGACGCTGATTTCTGTGCAGTACATGGTAAAGAACATGTTTGCCGGCATCCTACATATTTGGTGCCCGCTTAATCACATGGTTAAGTGTGAAAATTCTCTTTTTTAATTTTAAACTATTTATTATTATTTTATGGCTATTTTTCCAAATGTATAAATAATAAAACATCACCATCTTGAGATGGTGATTGAAGATGTTAACCTACATAATTATAGGAATAATTATACTTATTGTGGTTATTTTTGCGATTTGGATAGTTGCTATGTACAATAACCTTGTTGGATTACGTAACAGGGTTAAAAATGCATGGTCCCAAATAGATGTTCAGCTAAACAGAAGGGCTGACCTGATACCTAACCTGGTAGAAACAGTTAAAGGGTATGCTAAACACGAAAAAGGTGTATTCGAAGAGGTTACTAAGGCAAGATCTGGCCTTATGAACGCTCAAACAGTTCAAGAAAGTGCAGAAGCAAATAACATGTTAACTGGTGCTTTGAAAAGCCTTTTTGCGGTAGCAGAAAATTATCCGGATTTAAAAGCAAATCAAAATTTCAGGGACTTACAAAGTCAGCTGGCAGAAACTGAAGATAAAATAGCTTATTCAAGGCAGTTTTACAACGATACTGTACTCATGTACAACAACAAGATCCAGATGTTTCCAAGCAACTTGATAGCCCGCCAGTTTAACTTCACCGAGTCAGAATTCTTTGAAGTGGAAGAATCAGCTCGTTCAGTTCCAAAAGTACAGTTTTAGGTGGGTTTAATGGATAAAAAACATTTTATTTCCTTAACTTTACTATTTTTACTTACATTCTCAGTATTTTCAACTGCAGCATTTGCAAAGGATTATTCCATACCTTCTATTGACATGGATCTCTTTCCACAGAGCGACGGAACGCTGCATGTTAAAGAAGTCATTCATTACTCGTTTACAGGGACTTACAATGGAATATACCGGGATATACCGATAAGCGGTAACCAGCAGTTGAAAAATATAAAAGTATCGGCACAGGGAGCTTATGCGGAACCTACGGTAAGTTATTCTGGAGGAATGGAACGGATAAAGATATATTTATACTCCAACTCTCAAAAAACAACTCCCATAACTGATAAAGATGTTACAGTTACCATTGAATATGACTTTTTACATGGAATTAAGTTCTACAATGATGTGGCCGAACTCCAGTATGAAATGGTTGGTACCCAGTGGGACAAAGATATTGGGGCAGTTAACGCAAATATACACCTCAAATCAAGTAGTGGTGTACAATACTGGTTAAATCCTCCTTATTTTGCTGAAAATTCCAGCTGGAGTGGAAACACTTTAAATGTGGTGGGTAAAACTGTTCCTTCAGGAGATTTCTTTGAACTCAGGATGGTCATACCTAAAAGTCAATTTGCAGCAAACCCCACAAATGGAGTTATAATAAATCAGGATGGCCTGAGTCAAATTGAAAAGATTCAAAATGATTATCAAAACGAATTAAACTTTAAATCAACTCTTTACTCAGTACTGGCAGTTCTATTCTTACTCGCATGTTTCATACCTCTGCTTATTTACTTCCGCTATGGAAGGGAGCCAAAAATCAGCTACCAGGCAGAATATGAGCGTGATGTGCCAACTGATGATTTACCTGCTGTGGTAAATGCAATATCTGGTAAAGGATTAGGCAAAAAAATAGGCGAACCTGACATGGATGGGTTTAGAGCTACTATAATGGACCTTATAGACCGCAAACATCTGTTAATACAGGATATCCCTCAAACCCTAGAGAAGGATAAAGATAGATCTGTTTCACTTAAAGTCAACGAGGAAAAAAATCTCGATGAACTTACAAACTTTGAATACGACACTATTACTATCCTTAAAAAGTTTGAAGAGGACGGTGTCATTAATTTAGATAACCTTAAAAATGATTTAAAGGATCGAAACCTGGCACAGTCATTCAAAGAATCATATGGTATAGGGGAAGTGATTTAAAAAGTGAATTTTTAAATGATGGAATCATGGACCAGATATTCCTGAAGAAAGGGGACACATACCTCAAGATTTTTGGAGTCATTGGTTTAGTTGCTGCAGCAGCGACGTTCTTTTTCACAATATCTGATCCTATGCCCGCCTCGGGATATGCATTATTTGCGTCATTTGTTCTGGGAATTGTGGCTATTATCTCGCTTATCATGCCTCAAAAGGTTGCAGGACAGTGGACTACTCATGGTGAAGAGTTCGATGCTAAATGGCATAATTTTAAGAAATATATCCAGGATTTCAGCCTTATAAAGGAATATCCTCCTGAATCTGTTAAGGTATGGAATAAATACCTGGTATATGCAACTGCACTTGGGGTGGCAGATCAAGTCAGGAAGACCATGGAAATGAGCCTTCCAGATGACCAGCTGGCCCAAAGTGATATCTTTCTGTTCCACTACTACGGCGGATACTGGCTCCTTTCATCTGGTTTAGATACTGGTATGAACACTGCAGCAGCTGCAAACTCCGGTGGAAATGACTTTGGTGGAGCCGGCGGTGTCGGCGGTGGGTTTGGGGGGGGTGGAGGAGGAGCATTTTAAGCTCTTCTTTCACTTTATCTAAATTTTTAAACCTATTTTATATCTTTTTTAGCGGGTAAATTTGAATTTGATCAATTCATAACTTCACTACTTTTTTAAACTAAATTCTTAAATAACATTCTGGCTTATTAAATACATGGATATCTTTATCTATTCCTCAATAGTGGAAATTTTAATGTTATTATGGGCTCTCTCGCCATTATATATCTATTTAATGAATAGGGCGCCTAAAATTAATTATAATACAGAATATGAAGTTGATATGCCGACTGATGATCCTCCTGCTATTGTAAATGCAGTATGTGCTGGAGATCCAAAAAGAGTTGGAGTTCCCAATTTGGATGGTTTTAGAGCTACTATACTTGATTTAATCAGTAGAAATTACTTATTTTTAAAAAACGAATCTTATAATGGATCTCACTATCATGAGTCTTTATTGCTAGAGATTAACCCTAATAATGACATTTCGTCCCTCTGGAAATTTGAAGTACAGGTTTTAGATTTTTTGAAGGAATCTGAACAGGATGGCATTATATCACTGGATTTAATTTCAAAAAACTTGGATCCTAGTTATTCATATAGTGCATATGGAATTTGGAGAAATGAAGTCAGAAGTACTTTATTAGATGGGAATAATTTTAAGGATGCATTTCATAGTAGAGGATATATTTATTTAAAAACTTTTGGAGTTTTAGGGACAATAATAGCTTGGGCTTTGATTTTTTATTCATTTCCCTCTAAGTTATTTTCAGGAACATTTATTTCATGTGCGCTGATTTTGTGGATATCATCTATCATATCTTTATTCTTGACCAAAAGAATTGCAGGACAATGGACAGCTTATGGTCGAGAATATTATAAAAGATGGATGAATTTCAGGAGTTATATTGAAGATTTTAGCTTAATTAAAGAATATCCTCCAGAATCTGTGAAAATTTGGGATAAATATCTGGCATATGCCACTGCTTTAGGTGCTGCTAAAGGGGTTAGAAGAGCTATGGAGATATCACTCTCAGATGATCAACTCGAAGAATCGGATGTGTACATGTTTCACATGTCCAATTATTATGGGTATTTTAAAGAACATAATAAACGAATATTAGAATTAAACTAATTTTATAGCTTAAGAAACTTATAATTAGTGCAAAAAGAGCATTAAGAATTTGGAAATTCATTAATATTGATTTTTAAATTTTAAAAATTTTTCAAACTAAATTTTTAAATAACACATCACCTTATTACATTATATGAGAATAGTCTTAGCAGGAACAGGAAGTGCAGTAGGGAAAACAACCATTTCAACAGGCATTATGAAGGCATTGTCTGAAGAATACAGAGTCCAGCCGTTTAAAGTAGGGCCAGATTACATAGATCCATCTTACCACACACTTGCAACAGGAAACAGTTCAAGGAATCTCGATTCATTTTTCATGTCCGACGGGCAAATACGGACCTCATTTGAAAGGGGCCTAGATACATCAAGGGCTGATTTTGGTATAATTGAAGGTGTAAGGGGACTTTATGAAGGAATAAGCCCTATTGATGATGTTGGGAGTACTGCGTCCATCGCAAAGGCGCTTGACGCGCCAGTGATACTCATTTTAAACTCCAGAAGTCTTGTAAAAAGCGCAGCAGCTGTTGTAATTGGGTTTAAAACACTCGACCCAACCATTAAAATTGAAGGGGTAATTTTAAACCAAGTAAAAAATAAAAATCACTACCTTAAAACCAAGGAAGCAGTTGAAAAACTGGCAGGTGTAGATGTAATTGGTGGAATCCAAAGGGATGATGCTATAAAGGTAGAACAAAGACATCTCGGCCTTGTACCTGCAGTAGAACGTGAAAATTTATTGGGTTATATTGACAAATGGGGAGAAATCATCAAGGAAAATGTAGATATGGATGCCCTTATTTCTATAATGAAAAACGCTGGAAAGCTGCCTGAAGGAAGGGAAGACACATGGCAGGAAGAAAACAGGAAAAAGGTTAAAATTGGAGTTGCCATGGATGAAGTGTTCAACTTCTATTACACTGAAAACATAGAATCTCTGGAAGCTAACAATGCAAAAGTAGTTCCATTTAGCCCTTTTAAAGATGAAGAGCTTCCTGATGTGGATGGAATTTACATCGGCGGAGGATACCCTGAAATTTTTGCAAAAGAACTTGAGCAGAACGAATCTATGAGGAGGTCTATCCTTAAATTCCATAATGATGGAAATCCAGTTTATGCTGAATGCGGGGGGCTCATGTACCTTACAAATTCCATAAATGGGAAAAAAATGTGCGAAATTTTTAATTACGACTCCGTAATGACTAAAAAAGTTCAGGGTTTAAGTTATGTAATTTCTAAGGCTAGAAAAGATAATATAATTACAAAGAAGGGCGACGTATTCAGGGGTCATGAGTTCCATTACTCTAAAGTCCTGGTAAATGGTAAACCCGAATATGCATTTAAAATACTCAGGGGAAAAGGCATAGAAAATTCACTGGACGGGCTCATGAGTAAAAACACAGTTGCAAGCTATGTACATACCCATGTTGCAGCGTGCCCTCAGTTCGCCTCTAACTTTACCAGAAGTGCTGGAGATAACTAAGGTTCCGAAACTTTTTATAGAATGCAGATAAAGAAACTGTATAATTTAATAAAAATTATCATTTAATTAAACTTAAAAAATTAGCATGGAAAAATCATGAAAGTTAAAAACGTAGATATATTTTCACCATATCTTGTAATAGTAGGGATAATTTTATATGTATCACTTGCACTCGTTGCATATCAGTACCACTTAAAAGGTTTAGATTTTGTATCTGGTGAAACGCTGTTTGCAGCATTCTTTGGGTCATTGTTCTTTATTATAGGTGCTCTTACCCCTAAAATTATTGGCAGGTTCAATTTAATACCTAAATTGGATACAAGCGGTATTTCAAAGGATAAACTTAATGATAAATTGAAAAATTCTAAGCTCAGTGTTATTTTAAATGAAAAAGTTTTACTTGCAGTTGTTTTAATTGCAATATTCCTGGAACTTCTAAACACTTATTTACTGGGAGGAATTCCTCTTTTCAGCGGCTACCTTAAAGCAAAGGCAACTAATGACCTCTGGAGAGTTTCTTATATTCTATTTTTACCTGCAATAAACATATTAATTGCAAAATATCATAACAGATGGTACTATCTCTTGTTTGTAGTTGGACTGGCCTTATTTGCGGCTACTGGTTACAGGACCACCACAATGGCCATATTACTCAGCGTATTTATAACAGTTTATTATACAAGGGGGCTGCAGTTCAAGCACTTTTTAATATTTGCTGTGGTTGCGGCAGTTATTGGAATTGCAGTAGGATATATCGCAGTTAAATCCATTGAATGGCAGCAGTGGACCTTAAACCCTATTCAGCTGGTTTTTTATAGGGCTGGATTTACATTCATGGTGTTTGATAAAATCGTGCACATGGCAGGAGCTACGCATGGGGCGATGTTCTATAATACATTCACACCAGGCCATCCCAGGTATATTGTAGGTGATGTGGTCCTTGGATACCATAAAATGATCACTCCAACTATATTTGGTCCTGCAATGCTCGATTTTGGCTATATTGCACTTGCTATTCAGATGTTCCTGATCGGTCTGTTTTTAAGGCTGCTTCATTCGGCCCATAAACTGGCAGATGGGGTATTTACTGCAGTTTACGCCGTAATTCTTGCGCACACTCTTATCTGGATTGAAACAGGGCCTACTGATTTTATAGTATGGTTGTTCTACGCACTTGCAGTTATAGCTCTGGTGGTGTTTGCAAGGAACATGTGGGGAATTTCAAAAAAGGACTCAAAACCTGAAAATATTTAATTATTTTTTTTTATTTTTATAATTTAGTACTATACAAAGTTAGTTGTAGTTATAATGCATTATTGCCATGATAAAGCAAAATTGGCCTCATAATACAACGTTAAAATAGTTAATATTATATACTATGGAGTTTATTAATTAAAGTAGGAAAAATTACAGGATCGGAGGCGGTTCTTTTAATTTTTTAAAATAGGGCTTGGCAGAGACTTTGGAGTTCTTTGTAATTCCAAAGTTTCCCAAAATCCTCAAAAAGGTTTTTGGGAGTTAGAAAAAGCAAAGCATGCAAACACGTTGTGTTTGCTGCGTCAAAAACGAAGTTAAAGAAAATGCTTCGCATTTTCTGTACATCAAAAACATAGTTTTTGACAGCTTTTTCTAAAATTATAAATTTCGCAGGCTGTTAAAAATCGAAGATTTTCAATGCATCAAAATCCTACAGATTTTGACAGCTTCCTGAACAGCGAAATCTACGATTTCGCATGCCCTGAAAACCTCGTTTTCGAGGACCCCCAAACACGCAGTGTTTGAGAGCTCTTTTTTTAATTTTTTACAAAATTCATCTAATATTGCACATAATCCTCGCTTAAGTCATAAAAAATTCTAATAATACCTATTTTTGACTATAATCCATTTGTAATACCGAAAAGTATGAATAGGTATTGCATTCTACTAATAAACAGGGGGCGAGATATTATCTCCAGTATTTTACTTCCAGATTTTTAGAAGTTTCGTCCCCCTATCCCCTTTTGTTTACGTGTTGTAACTTATTACTTTTAACTTATAACTAATTCTAAATATTTTAATCCTAAAATGTCTAATTTGAATAATAGTAAGTTGGCTTGCACTTGTTATTTTCTAATTTATTTACTGAAATAAAACCCATTTCAACTACTGAATAGGTAAACTCCAGCATGAAATAGAAAATTTGAGGTAATGTGCGTATTTTGAATCTCCAGGGCCTAATATTTAGTGTTATTTTAAATGATTTAAAATCAGACTATTATAAGCATAAATCATGCATTATCACACTTTGTCTAGATAACGGGCAATGTATCGTGCATATTCATCAAAGTCATCCAGATTATTCGCCAGTATCTGTGAGATCATGGCAGGATCAACCTCTGTGTACATATGCACCAGTATGTTCCTGAGTTTCGCTGCCTCAGAAAATCTTCTGGCAAATTCTCCAGGGATTATACCCTCTTTTCCAAGCGTAATTATAATGCTCCGATAGTCTTCTGGTTTTTCCAGGTTCTCGGATGAAATCATAACTTCTCCAATATCCAGGGCAGACTCAATGGCCAGTTGAAGATTACGCTCAATTGCAGATTTCAAGAGGTAATTCTTTACTAATTCTTTTTCATCTGCAGGCTGCTCTCTTAAAAAGTCTACATATCTCTGCATATTCTTTATTTTTCGGGCAATTTTTTCCTTTGTTTTCATTTTTTCATTTAGCTGTTTTTTTAATCAGGCTGTCCGCCCACCTTTTGTCGTAATACTGGCGGTCCAGGTACCGGGATATGATATATTGTTCTAAATCCACCTTAAGATTTTTATTCTGGATAAAAAGAGGATAATTTGCCTTTATAATTTCAAAATTAAGTGAAATGGATGCATCGTTCATTATAACCAGATCAATTCGGTTATTTTTTAAAATATTCTCTAAATCCGATATTAATTTAAGTTTTATCTTGAATTTCTCTTTTTTTTCAAGTGATTCGTCTAAAAAGATGCCAATGTCTATATCGCTGAGTTTACCTGCTTTTTGCAGGGCTACAGATCCAAAGAGGTAGGCCAGTTTAACATGGGCCTGTTTTTGCAGAAATTCTTTAACTTCCTTCTCGTACTTCAAAGAATCACCTTTTAACTTCCTCTCATCTCTCCATTAATATTCTTTAAGTTATATCTATTAAATTTTGGGAAATCGTTGTTCTAAAAATAGTATGAAAATTTTTTCAAATTGGGTAAATCTGTTTTCAGATTATATCTGATTGTTAAAATAGATTAGCTTAGGGTTACGGTCTGTAAATCAAATAAAACTATTTATTTTAATTATAAGTTAAAACTTATTAGTTTTAACTTATACTTGTTTTAATCACATAGAATTCCACGTGTTAATGTGAAAATAATAAAGACTTTATTTTCTATTAACAATTTTTATGTGGGGCGTATAGAGTGACCACCTTCAAGCACCTCGGTTACCTCTTACTCTCCGTATAACTTATTTTGAGGATCTAGTAACTAGATCCTGATTAATTAAAGATAGTATCCATGCTATTTAGCATATTATATTAATTAATATGCTTTTAATACAATAATTTTATAATATTAAATTCTTTTTTGATTTAGAGAGCAATATTGTCCTCTTAGAAAAAATTTAAGCGGTTTATACAGGGTTAAAATAGTTAATATTATATACTATAAAATTTATTATTAAAAATTAGAAATTAATAATATCTGATTTCAATCCTAAAATAGTCTGATTTTAACCTATTAATAAAAATTAGAGATTAATAATATCTGATTTCAATCCTAAAGTAGTCTGATTTATTTCTTTTTAAATTAATTATATTTAATTAGCTTTTTTCTGTTCGTATCTGTTTCAGTGCTTCATCAGCATCTTCGTAAGTTACAACAGTCCTGCCGTTTTTCTGCGCGATTTCTCTTGCTTTTTCTCCTAGTTTTTCAAACCTACTTTTGAATTCGTCTATTAAAAAAAGGATATCAAGGGACGTGCTTTGGGGAGTTTCAGTTTTACCTGACTTTAAAACAGTTTTTTTTGTTTCAATTACATTGTCTATCAGTGTAGATACCAATTCACTTTCACTACTTGTTGTTTGATGGTTTAAGTTACTATTTGTAATTTGTTTAATCTTTTTCATGCTTTTACACATTATTTCAACTTCCTCATTGTTTTGTTATGTTGTCATTTAGCAAGTTTAATATATATAAATTGTGCAAATTATTAAAATAACAAAATATATACATATCAAATTAAAAACGTATAAATATGCTTATTTGTTAAAATAGCTTCATGGCAAAAGATGAAGAGTTTATGGAAAAGTGGAAAAACACTCCTAAAGAAAATAAGGAATATATACGGGCCACTATTCTTGAAGAAGCGGCAGAATTCCTTAATAAGAGAGCATTTGAAGATTTTGGAATGCAACAAGGCTCTGTCAGTATGGAACTTTCTAAATTGATTTTAATTGCGCGCGATTGCCTTGAAAAACAGAAGAAGAAATAAATTATTTTTTAAATTTACTATTTCTAAAATTATAATAAACTGGTTTTAATTTTGATGATATTTAAGATATTTATTCAAAAATAGTTTTTAATTAAAAGTTTTATTTAGACCGCGCTGTCGCCAAACTCCACGATCTAAATTAAGCTTTTCCCGATACAACAATCAGGAGTTAGACAAATATTTGTGTGTAATTTTATCTATATAAATTTTATGCTCTAAATTTTAATATTTAAATAAAATGAGTTTTATGTATCTATAAAAGGATATATAATTTTCAATTTTAAATTTTAAGCCTTAATAAGTCAATTTTATGTATAATTCAAGTTAAATAATGGCAAGCTGGCCTGCACTTGTTATTTCTAATTTATCTGCTGAAATAAAACCCATTTCCCTTAATTCACGTATATGGTTGTAGGTCATTCCCCTGCTTATTCCAACCTTTACAGAAAGATTTTTAACTGAAGTTTCTCCTTTTTCAAGCTCTTCTAGAATCATCCGTTTGGTTGCAGAAATCCCAAAGTTTAAAATAGGGAGATCAACTACTTCTCGGTCTTCTTCTGTCACGTATACAATTCTTTCAACATCATTATGTCTTGCATAGCAGCCGAATAATGCACCTAAAGCTTGTGGCTTTCTACCACCGCTGATATTAACTATAATTTTCCTTCCATGTGCGCATTCTTCGTCTATAATTTCGGCGGTATCATGTGCTATTTTTACGACATTGTAAAGGCTTGTTGGCTTACTTTCTATGTCTATTACTTTTCCAATTGTTTCTTTGAGAATTCGCTCAGCTTCAAGTTTTTCCTTTGGAGCATCGTCTTCACTTAAAAGGATAATTCTTTTAGGGGAGAATTGGGTGATGCAGAACATTACAGGTTCTAATTTGTAAATTGTTGAGATTAAAGTATATTCCATTGTGCACACCGTTTTAGAAATATAATATGTTAACTCTATATCTGTACTCTATTTATATTTCTTTTTAATCAATTTCATTGAATTCTGTTATTTTCTTATTTAAGGGATGTATCTCCTGCTTAATTGTAAATGTAAAATGTTTATTTTATAGGTATTTTATCATTAGTTATACCTTGTCCTATATATGTCAATGAAAAACATGTACATTTATATACTATCATTTACAATATTTTCAAGTGAAATTTATTAAAACAAGGGAATTGACATGTAATATTTCATGTGATAAAAGAATTAAAATGAGTATTACTTGATATAATGCTGCCCTTGCGTCATATTTCCAATTTCCAATTACAACAGAATAAGAAACTTTATATATTAATGTAATAAAGTAGGATGTGAAGAAGGATGAGATTAAAAATAAGTTTAGCATCATCAAGCGGTAATTATTTAATTCCTTATAATTACAACCATATTCTTTCTGCTATTATTTATCGTAAGATAGCTGACCTTGATTTGGCCAGCAAACTCCATTTTTCAAAGGATTTCAAATTTTTTACTTTTTCACAGATTTATGTTCCTCAGTTTAAGCTTACAAAACGAGGAGTTGTTTCCAGGGATGGAAAACTTGAATTTTACATTTCTTCGCCCAACGATGAGCTGATAAAGAGCCTTGTTGAGGGCCATCTTGAGAACACTGAAGTTAATTTTAAAGGGGATAACCTGCTAGTTGAACAGATTGAGCTTCTAAAAAGGCCGGTGTTTAAAGAAAGCATGAAAATGAGAACTATGTCTCCAGTTATGGCCAGGATAAAGCGAGAAGTTAACGGGAAACTTAAAATATGGGATTTAGGGCCTGGAGACGAGCGGTTTTATGAAAGCGTCCAGAAAAACCTGATCAATAAGTACGTTAAGTTTTACGGTGACTTTGACGGTGATAGATGGGTGAGGATTAGGCCTGACATGAAATCTGCCAAGAGGCGCAGGATTGATATTAAAGGGAATTTCCACAGGGCCTTTATGATGAATTTTGAGATTGAGGCTGACCAGAGACTTTTAGAATTTGCGTATGATTGTGGGATTGGAGAAAAGAATAGTATGGGTTTTGGAATGGTTGATTTAGTAAATAATAGATATGATGAGATTTGATTAGGTTTAGGCTATATGAAACTTGATTGGTGAAATAATGGAAATTAAAATACCCATTTATAATGATATATGGATGGATAATGCAGTGGAAAATCTTTATCGCTTAATAAACGATTCTGAAGAAGAAATTGATATAAATCTTGATAAAACAGAGTTAACAGTCAACACAAATGATAAAGATGGATTAAGGGGCATATTGTCTTCTATAATTCAAAACAACAGAAATACTTTAATTGTAAAGCATAAAGATAAAAAAACAGGCGAAATAAAGGAAATAAAAAAAGATTTTGTGCTTATTCAGGAAGGTAAGAAAATTGATGGGATTGTAGCGTTTAAAGAAAATATTTACTCTGAACCCAATAAATCAACTAGTGAAATCCTTGATTTGATTGAAAAAAATGGCGAACGAACATGTGTTGTGTGTGGCAATACATTTTTTAAACCTTATAAAAAGTTACAACAGGCATCTTATCCTTTTGTAACAAAAATAAAGAGTTTAAGTGGGGTTAGGACATATAAAGATGGAAATTTTTATTCTTTTAGAGAATATTATGATAATTTTTGTCCAATATGTTATATGGTTGGAATACTCGAGTGGTTAGATAGCAGAATAATTTATAGAACCTTTCCTGGAGATAAATCAATTTTGTTTTTACCATATTTTGACAATTTTGAAGATTTAGTTGAATTTAAAGAAGAATATGGGCCGTTATTGAACAAATCAGAAAGATACTCTAATATAAGAGTAAACCTTGATGAAGATAAAACGGAAGGAACTCCTGGAAAGTTTAGTACTCTTCTCTGTTTTTATGAAAAATTTCTGTTAGATATTGATTATGAAAATGTTATTGGAAGGAATTGGGCCATTATGGAAGTGCCTTTTGGTTCAGTAAAGAACATAAAATTTAGAATGTTAAATCTGACGGATTCAATTCTTGGAGTGATGAAAGAATTAATTGGAGAAAATGAAATTAGGGTTTATACCAACTTGATAAAAGAAACTTACTTTTTTATAGATAATCCCAAAGGAGCTCCAGTGGATTGGGATTTAACAAGAAAAATTAGAGAAAAATTATCAGAATCATTTCTTATAGATGATTTTAGAAGTTTTTCGAGAATGTTGCTACCTCGAAAAGGAGGTAAAGTAGGCTATTCCTCAGAAACTAGGAGGAATTTAGAAAGTTTAATATATATTTGGAGGTTGAAGAAAATGGGAATATCCAAAGAGAGTTTGGGTTCAATTAAAGGCGTGGGAAACATAGTTGCAAAAGTTTCCAAAAATAATTTGAGTCTTTTATACAAATTAGATAAAACTAGGAGTATTGAAGATTTTTGGAGTGTTTTAAGAGAAATATCCAGAAAACTTATTGGGATTGACATAAAAAAAGCGAAAGTTAGGCCAACGTCTTTAGATGAACTTATTCAACTTTTAAAAGATAATGAAGCTCAATGGACTGAAATTAGAGATTTATTAGTAGTTTATTCATCAATGTATTATGCAATAGGTTCAAGAGGAGGAGAAAAAAAATGAGTGAATTAAAAGGAATAAACATGGTATGGCTGTCTGAGACAGATCTGACAAACTTAAATGCTGGAGAAGGAGAAAGCAATTACGTTGATGTAAAAAAATATAAAAAAAATGGAATTGAGTATCCTTATGTAAGTGGCCAAGCAATGAGATTTTATCTTAGAGAAGCAATCAGAAGAAATTTGAGTAATGAAGAGTACATGTGCGTACCCGATGATAAAGGAGAAACTTGTGGAAATATCTCTAATTGCATTAACTGCGATTTATTTGGTTTTATGACCACTGTAAAGGGAACAGGGGCTGTAACAAGAGTTTCGCCTGTCAAAGTGTCTCCTGCAATTGGACTTCTTCCCTTTGATGATAATTCGAATGTGGACTTTTTAACAAGAAGACATAGAGTAACAGAAGGAAAAAAAATGGAAGGAGACATTGTAAATGTTGAAATGGGAACCAATATATACAAAAGTGGAATCTCCATTGATCTTTTAAGAGTTGGAGCTGAAGAAGAAATAGATGAAAAAAACAGAACTACAAAAATAGAAGACAAAATCACAGATAAAAGCGAAAAAATATCCAGAACTAAAAAAGTTATTGAAGGAGTAGGATTTATATCAGATTATTCTAAACAGGCGCGGCTTTTAACGGATTTTACCCCTGATTTAATTGCAATTTCTTTCCAAAATGTATATTCTCATAGATTACAAAAATTATTTGAACTTAATAAAGAAGGAAAACTAAATAAAGAGAGATTTAAAGGAATTTTGGAGGAAGTCTCAAATTACAGTGATGAAATATTCTTTGGTATGATATCTGGAATATTGGATGAAGAAGATGAACAATGGGTAAAAACTTTGTTTAAAGAAAAGGAAATTGAGATAAAGACTCCTAAAGAAGCTATTGATAATGCACTAATTGTGTTACCTACAGAATAAAAGTAGTGAATCAAATGTTTGGATTTAAATTTAGAATAGAAGTACTCTATTTTACAACTTTTAGAAAATCAACGAGTACAAGTTTGATCAGTTCATATACTATACCTCCATTTACTACTATTAGAGGAGTTATATCTAACGCGTTAGGGCTTAGAAGGGATGATTTAAGAGTTCAAGAGTGGATAAAGATCGGTATAAAACCTCAAAACTGTATTAATCGTTCCACAGAAATGGCAAAAGTGTTAAAATTAAAGGGTACGGGAAAAAAATACCAAAAAACGTTCTCTTCTTCCCCAATGTTTAAAGAATTTCTTGTTAATCCTGTTTATGATATTTATGTTGCAGGTGATCAAGAAAAAATCCAAAACATATATCATGCATTGAAAAATCCAAAAAGGCCTTTATATATAGGTGGATCAGATGAACTTGTTGATATAAACACTTTTGAACCTGTAGAAATAGGAAAAGCTACTTCCAAAGAAACATTTTGTGTCATGGATGGAATACATGAAAATTGCATAATTGAAAAAATCCCTTACAAGTTCATTCAAGCAGGAAGAAATTTCTCACTTGAATACAGAACAGTATCTATTCCTAAAGATGAAAATTTCAATGGAGAAGCTGAAATATTCAACTTCAATGGTGAAAATATTTTTCTTTTTTAAATTTAATTATCAAATTTTTTTAGGATAGTGTTTAAATGCAATATTTTGCTAAAAGACATGTTAAAAACCAAAATGAGTTCTTTCAAACCATTGAAGGACATACAATTGATTCTTTGAAAATTTTAAAAGCTTATATTGAAAGTAATATGGAGACAATAACTCAATTTTGTAAAAGATGGGATCTGGATAAAGAACTTTTTTTAAGGAATTTATTTATTAGCATTTATCTTCATGATATAGGAAAACTTACAGAACAATTTCAAGACAATATTAACCAAGGAAAGTCTTCCCAAAAATATCCACATGCATATTATTCTTTCTTTTTGTTAAATAATATAGGATATACTCAATTATTGGGTATTCCTATAGAAAAATTGGCTGTTTTGGGGCATCATACTCAGCTTCATAGAGCTATTTATGATAATGATGAGAATTTTGGGAAACCAAAGCTCTTAACTGAAAATATATTTCAATTCACTGAAAACGCGATTACTATACATAAAGATCTTAATTTTGATAAATATTTCGATTTTGATGGCTTGGAAATAAATAAGGGTAATATCAAATTTAAATCTAGTCAAGCTAGAAGGTTATTGAAAAAAACTATAAAAAATGTTCATAAATTTGACCAAAAAGTAATTTTAAAATCGATTTTCACCTATTTTTTCTCAATTCTTCAACTATGTGATGATTACTCAAGTGCAAATTTCTCTAAATTCATTGAGACTTATAATGGAAGTATTAAACTTTTTGATTCGGTTATAGAGAATCCTGAGGAGTATGTTACCAAATTAAATATAGAAAATCCAATAAAAATTGTTTTAGGGAATCATCAACCTCACGATTTCCAATCAGAACTTTTCAAAAAATCGCCTAAATTTTCAGTTCTATTTGCTCCATGTGGAAGGGGAAAAACTGAAGCATCTCTTTTATGGGCCTTAAATTCTATGAAAAGTTATGATAGAAATAAAATTGTTTTTGCTTTGCCTACGCAGGTAACAAGCAATGCAATGTGGGAACGATTATGTAAAATGTTTGGTGAAGGAGAATCAGATAATGAAAAAATGGAAAATGGTAAGAAATATGTGGGATTATTCCATGGTAAAAGCTTTATAAAACTTAAATCTGAAGCTATGAAAGAAAATGAAGATTTAAATAAAGAAGATATTGATGAAATACAAGGGGATGTATTTAAAGGAAATGTATTTTTTAAACCCATAACTGTAACGACTATTGATCATTTGATTTATTCTTTCGTTCATGGATTTAGACAGGCAGATTTTGCTTTAGGAAACCTTCAAAATGCCACAATAATCTTTGATGAAGTACATTATTACGAAAAACACACTCTTAATCATTTGATCACTTTATTTAGAATTCTTAAACGATTTGATATTCCTCATTTACTAATGTCTGGAACACTTCCCGATTTTATTCGAGAGGAGTTAGAAGATTATGTGGAAGTAGTTGATAAGGAAGGTATTGAATACACTCCCTTTTCTTTTAATTTAAGTGATGATAATTTAATAAAAATCTCAAAAGCTACAGATGAAAATGAATGGAATACATTAATCAATCAAGAAATTCTTGATAGTATTATAAATCAATATGATCTTGGTTTAAAACAATTTATAATTTTAAATACTGTAAAAAGAGCACAGGAATTTTATAAGATACTAAAACTTAATTTGGAAGAGAAGTATGATGATCCAAATGTAGTATTATATCATTCTCAGTTCATTTATAAGAATAGAGTTGAAAAGGAGTCAGAAATTAAAGATAAATCTGAAAATGGGCCTTTTATTTTGATAGCAACTCAAGTAATTGAAATATCTTTAGATATATCTTGTGATGTGATGTATACTGAAATTGCACCTCCTGATGCAATTGGTCAAAGAGGAGGCCGTCTTAATCGAAAAGGCAAAACTTGTTTTACTAATGGTATTTCTCATGAAATGAAAATATTCGTACCTGAAAGTCATCTTCCCTATGATGAAGAATTATTGCAAAAAACGGAAAATAACATTTTAAATGGCCCAATATCTTACAAAATAGTTAAAGAATTATGTGATGAGATTTATGATGATTATAAACTGAAAAAAACCAATTTAGAAAAGATTTTCAAAGAATGCGCACTATTTGGGTACAGACCAATAGAAATTGCTTTTGGAGAAGATGAAGGAAGATTATTAGAAATAAGGGAAGAAAAAGTTCAAAAAATTGATGTAATCCCTTGTAAATATTATGAAAATGAAGGAAATAACCTTAAAGTTGAAAATCAGGTTAAAATACCGCTTTGGTGGTATAAGAATGACCAAAAAGACCATGGTAATGAATTAGAGTATTTTGAAATTGTTTCTAAATTGATTGGTAGAAAAGAAAAGCATTATATGATTTGTGAAATGGATTATAATAATGAAATTGGCTTTAATTATGGTAAAAAAGCTCAATGCACTTCAAATGGTAATATACTGTAATTTATTTACAAAGCAGTTATAATGTACGTACAGGAGTTAATATATGCTCTCAGACTCCGAAAAAAACCTCCGGATAATAGGAACTCAAATACACTACTATTTTATCTGCAAGACTAAACTATGGCTTTTTTCCCACCATATCCAGATGGAACAGGAGTCTGATCTTGTATCCCTTGGAAAATTACTCCACGAAAAAAGCTACAAAGAGGAAAAGGAGTACACAATTGATAATCTAATTAGCATTGATTTTATTAAAAAACAGGGCTGTTTGGAACTTCACGAGGTTAAAAAGAGCCGTAAGATGAAAAAATCCCATGAATACCAGCTCTTATATTACATGTACTACTTGAAGCAGAAAAAAGGCATTGAAAATATCAAAGGAGTGATCAACTACCCTAAAATAAGAAAGAAAATCACTATAGATTTGGATGAATCTAAAGAAAAGGAGTTGATGGATGTAATTGCAGATATTGGTAATATTTTGGATATGGACACTCCAAAACCTCAAAGAATGAAAATCTGCAGGAAATGTGCATATTTTGAGTTCTGCTGGGTCTAAAAATTTGAATATTCTTTAAAATATAGTTAAATGAATGTATATTGTGGCGTGCGGGTGAGCCAGATGAAAAAGAACTATTATTTAATGTCAGATGGAATGCTTAAAAGAAGGGAGAATACTGTATACTTTGTAAATAAAGACGGCAAAAAGCCGATTCCAATCAACAAAATTTATTCAATTTATGCCTACGGTTCTTTAACTTTTTCTTCCCAGGCAATACACTTGCTTGCAAAAGAAGGCATACCTGTACATTTCTTTAATTATTACGGCTATTACGACGGTAGTTTTTATCCAAGAGAAAAATTATTATCTGGAGATCTAATTATAAACCAGGCTGAACATTATCTGGACCATGAAAAGAGGATTTTCATTGCTAAAAAGTTTGTGGAAGGCGCTGCAAAGAACATGGAGAAAGTTCTTAAATATTACCACCTTGAAAACCAGATAAGCACTATATTACCTGAATTAGATGGCTGTAACATTATAACAGAGGTTATGAATGTCGAGGGGAGGATACGTGCCGATTATTACCGGAAGATGAATGAAATTCTCCCTGAAAATTTTAATTTTGATAAGAGGGTTAAGAGGCCTCCTGAAAATATGATAAACGCGCTTATAAGTTTTGGAAATTCTATGGTTTACTCAACAGTATTGTCTGAAATTTACAATACTCAGCTTAATCCAACTATTTCTTATCTTCATGAGCCTTCAGAGCGGAGATTTTCTTTAGCGCTGGATTTAAGTGAGATTTTCAAGCCGATTCTTGTTGACAGGTTAATTTTTTACCTTGTAAACAAGCGGATGCTCAGTGAAGATGATTTTGAAAAAGATCTGAATTACTGCCTTTTAAATGATCGTGGAAGGAAAATTTTCATTAAAGAATATGATGAACGGCTTAAAAAGACCATTAAACACCGAGAACTTAACAGAAAAGTTTCTTACAAGCGGCTTATAAGATTAGAATCGTATAAACTGATAAAACATCTTCTGGGGTCTAAAGAGTATAAGCCTTTTGTGATGTGGTGGTAACAGTTAGGGTGGTGTGATCTAATGTATGTGATAATTGTATATGATATTAAGGTGGAGCGCGTGAATAAAGTCAAGGGATTCCTCCGAAAACACCTTTACTGGATTCAAAATTCTGTTTTTGAAGGAGAAGTCACCAAAAGCGAACTTGAAGAAATAAAAACAGGCTTACTTGATATTATAAACAAAAAAGATGATTCTGTGATAATATATCGGTTCAGAACAGATGATGCTTTCACCAGGAAAGTGTTAGGTGTTGAAAAAGCACCTATAAATGGAATACTTTGATCTACATTAGTTTATTTTTTATTTAATTGTATTTATTTTAGTTTTTCAGTTTTTAAAGCGTAATTAGTTGATCGTTTATCAATTGAATTTTTAACTCCTGATTAAAATAACTTCAGGTTATTTTATCTTTAAATTATTTTAAAAAAAGCATATTATCTTTGTTTGATTTTTAACATGTCTTTTCATTTTTAAATAAATGAAAAATGCATATGAAGTTCTAATTTTTTAAATAAAGTGAGTATTAAAAGTCGTTGATCCATATAAAAGAACTTAGGAATCATAGATCGACATTTTTAAGTGTTTAAAAGGCCAAAGAATAGCATGTA